>CAYUBV010000145.1:0-6771 GCA_964443035.1 uncultured Tangfeifania sp. | reverse complement strand
TCATTTACTCATTATGCCCAATAAAATTGGGTGGACACTCGAAATGACAGCACCGGACTATCTATGCTTGACTTGTCATTAGAATTAATCTGCTATCTGTTCGCATAAAAATATCCTTTACAAAATTAACGAACAAATGTGTAAAATAAAAATTAAGTGATATTATTTTTGAATCTAAGTATGATGTTGAATCAGTGGAAGCCAAATCAATAAAAATTGTGTTTCACGAAGGTAAAAGACTGATTAATTCCGCAAACAGGTTGATTACTTATAAGTTCGTTTGGATTTTTCTATTTCATACGGTATTTATCTTCGTCCATTTTTTTCCAAAACTCTTCGTTCGATTTGTGCAGTTTGTTGCTTAGTAAAAATGCAAGGGGTTTGGTCCGGTCGTTATGTTCCAACATTATTTTTACAATTGCAATTGCCGGAATAGCAAGAATAATGCCTGCTATACCCCACACAAAACCACCCAGTATAATGGAAATTAACGCCACGAGAGGGTTAATGGAAACGCTGGTGCCAACTACATTGGGTGTTATTATGTTTCCTTCAATCTGCTGAATTACAGCATACATACCTATTACTGCCACAGGCTGCCACCAGTAGTCGGCTGTAGCCAATGCGTATAAAAAAGGAAGCAAGCCGCCAAGGAAAGTCCCGATATATGGAATAACTGCCAGAAAAGCTGCCATTACTCCCCAGAAAATGGCATAATCGATACCGATAATTAACAATCCCACGCTGTTCAGTACAGCAAGTATTCCAATTACCATCAGCAAGCCATATAAATATTTTTGAACAGTTTTTTGAATTTTATGGAGTATGTTTTTCAATCCTTCCCGGTCTGACTGGGTTGACTGGATAAGGATGAAATTGTTAAAGTTTCTTTTGTACCAGAGCATAAAAAAGACAAAAAGCAGAGTCATGAACAGGTTGAATACAAAAGTGGTGGATGAGGAAATACCTTTTTGTATAAAATTAATGGAGCTGTCGGCAAGCTGTGGGATGTTTTCCTGTAAATCGGATTTGTTCAGGTTCACATTTTTATTCAGCCAGTTGAGAATTTCTTCCAGTCCCTCACTGATTTTTTCGGTAATATTGGGCAGGTTATTTACAATGCTGGTAAACTGCACCGAAAAAACGGCTATGATAATCCCCAGTCCGATGGTAATACTCAGCAATGTGAGTAAAATTGCAGGGATTTTATATTTTATAATTCGTTCGAAAAAATCGCAAAGCGGTTGGAGCATCACGGTGAAAAGAATTGAAAAAGCAAGCGGAGCGAAGATGAATTTCCCTTTATCGAGGACAATGTATCCCAGAACGATAATAATAAAGAGAGAAGCGAGGCGGTGAAAAGAAAATGCTTTTTGTTCCATGCCGGTGGTGATTTTTTGATGGTTAATCAATCAAATTTTATCTTTCCAAAATATTCCGGCCGGTGATAATCGGGTTGATCGGTTTTCACCGGGTTCCAGGTTACAAAGTGCGGAACCGATGTTTCATCGCCACACTTGTAAAAGTTTCCTTTTGCTTTTAACCCATTAAATGTTTCGATATCAGAATAAATAAAACATTCAATGGGAATCCGGATAGCCATTTCCCATTCGAAATTGCCTTTTTTTTCCGTAAACGGCTGAGAGCCAAGTGTGGAACTGATATCAATTTTCTCTACTGTTTCAACAGGAACAAATTTCCGGTTATCTCTTCCCGGACCGTAGGCCAGGTGAATGGTTCCAATGCAACTGAACTCAAAATTGTAGTAATTATTTTCATCGGGCGAAATGAAAAACTCCACGGTGCTGTCTTTGTAAACATCACCATTGGTGCGGGTCTCCTGCGCGCGAATATACTTTTCTTTTACGTAAAACTTCAACCAGATTTCGTCGCCGGTGTGAGCAATTCTGAACTGTACATTTGGCCGGTACGAATAGTCTTCCCAATTTAACTGATTCACTGAATGGATAATTGCCTGGTTTTCCAGTAAATGAGCTGCTTCTGCGAGTTTTACCTTTTTCTTATCCGACAGATTAATTTTTTTTACAAATAGTTGTGCCATTTTCTTTTTTCTGTAAAGATAAAAAATTGAAAAGTGCGTGCGAACAATTTAACCTAAACATTATAAAAGATTTCCTGTATTTTGAGCCACACTAACTATATTTGAGGTTCTTTTCAAGTGAATCGTTTTTCAATGGATAATACAGAATTCATCATAGTTCTTACGCAGCACCGTTTTTTCGGAAATGTTTTTTATCCTTATATCATCAGCGAAAAGGATAATTTTTACACCATCGAACGGCACATAAAAAAACGTGATTTGGAAAATTCCGAATTTAATTTTAAGCCGTACGAAAAGGAATTGGTAGAAATTACTGAAAAGTACAGCGATGAAAACCTGGTCAGGCGGTTTTCGCGGGCAGGAAATGTGTCCGAGTTTTTTTCAGGTTTGAAATCCGAACTTTTTGAAAAACAGGTTACTCCGTATATCGAAAAAAATATGTTCCGGGTAGTTTCAATTTTAATGCTGAGCCCGGTACGGCTTTTCAGTAAACAGGTAAAATATTCCAATCTTTACGATGAAGATGAAATCAAAGTCCAGTCGTTGTTTGCCCGGCCGGTGTACTATTTTACACGGACAGAAACTGAAACCTGCTACCGGTTAAAAGTTTTTCTGAATGATGCAGAAATTCCGCTTCAAAACCGGAATGTAAAGGTTATTACAAACGATCCGTGCATGATTTTGCACCGCAACCGGCTCATTGCTTTTGAAAACCTGAATGCAAAAAAGCTGATGCCGTTTTTTGAAAAAGAGGAGATTTCGGTGCCCAACACCATCGAAGATAAATACTACCCCGGTTTTATCCGTAAAACCATTCGCAGTTTTGAAGTAAAGGCCGAAGGGTTTGATATATTGGAAGGAGCGGCTAATAAATCAGCGGTTCTGTCGCTGGAATACAACCTGAAAATGGAACCCTGCCTTGTTTTGCGCTTCAATTATCAGGGTGAAGTTATTCTGCCAAACGACAAAAAAGAGACGACTGTTCTGCTGGAAAAAGAAAACGGCCGCTATGTTTTCCGGAAAATCCGGCGCGATTTTGCATGGGAGCATTCAGTTCAGTCTGAGTTGGCAAATATCGGGTTAATTGAAAAAGGAGGCTATTTTATCCTGCGTGGAATGGATCAGCTTGAAAATGAAAATGCACTCTATTTCCTGGTAAACTGGATAAATAAACACAAACAGGAATTGAAGGGAAAGGGAATCAGGCTGGACCAGGACAAACTGGAAAAGAATTATTTTACCGGCGAACAAAACCTCGAGCTGCAGGCCAAAAGCCGCGACGACTGGTTCGACGTGTATGCCACGGTTCAGTTCGGGGAATTCCGAATACCGTTTATCAAACTGAAAAACCACATTTTAAACGGCATCAGGGAATATGAACTTCCCAACGGCGAAATTGCAATTCTGCCCGAAGAGTGGTTTGCACAGTATAAATCACTGATGCCTTTTGCACAGGGAAAAGGGGAGATGATGCAGTTTGAAAAACACCATTATGCTTTGTTGAGCAATGTGTTGAAAGCCGGCGATAAATCGGAAATTGAAAAGTTCAGGCAACTGAGCAAAAACAGGGAGAAGGTAAATCTTCCGGAGGGGTTGAAAGCCACTTTGCGAGGCTACCAGGAAGAAGGATTTCAGTGGATGGCCGGGTTGCATCAAAACGGTTTTGGCGGCTGCCTGGCCGATGACATGGGGTTGGGAAAAACACTCCAGACGCTGGCGTTGTTGCTGAAACTAAAACGTCCGAAAAGCGAAGTGAAAATTCCGCAACCTTTAAATGGTGGTCAGCTCCAATTATTCGGTGCAGAAAAAACAGAGGAAGAAAACAACCAACCGGCAAGTTTGATTGTTCTCCCTACTTCGCTGGTGCACAACTGGGAAGCTGAAATAATGAAGTTTACTCCATCGTTAAAAGTATACAAACACGTGGGAACTCAGCGTAAAAAGGAAGACGAACTGGGGCAGATGATCCGGTTTTACGACGTTATTCTGACCACTTACGGAACGGTGCGCAACGATTCGGGGTTTTTATCGCGGCAGGAGTTTTTTTACGTGATTCTCGATGAAAGTCAGTATGTGAAAAATCCGTCGTCAAAAACCTATAAATCCATTCTGAAACTGAAATCGAAATACCGGCTGGTGCTTACCGGAACACCCATTGAAAATTCGCTGGCAGACTTGTGGTCGCAAATGAATTTTTTGAACAGGGGCATGCTGGGCAACCTGGCTTTTTTCCGGCGGTATTTCATTACCCCCATCGAAAAACGTAACCAGCAGGAAGCACAGGAAAAACTGCAAATTCTGATTCGTCCTTTTATTCTGAGGCGAACCAAGGAGGAGGTGGCCAAAGATTTGCCGCCACTTATGGAGCAGGTTATTTTTTGTGAAATGGCTGAAAGTCAGCAGAAAACCTACGAACGCGAAAAATCAATTATCCGCAATTCCATTCTCGACAGCATCGAAGAGAACGGGGTGAATAAATCGGCGATGATTGTTTTGCAGGGGTTGACAAAATTGCGGCAACTGGCCAATCATCCCAAATTGCTTGGCGGGGAAAAAGAAACGGAATCGGGAAAGTTTGAGGAAATTTTTCTGATGCTGGAAAACGTAATCGCAGAAAATCATAAGGTGTTGATTTTTTCATCGTTTGTAAAACACCTGGAACTGCTGAAAGAGCAAATCGAAAAAAATAACTGGAAATACAGCCTGCTGACGGGACAAACTTCACATCGCGAAAAAGTGATCAGTCAGTTTCAGAATGAACCGGACAACCGGATTTTCCTGATTTCGCTGAAAGCCGGCGGTGTGGGACTCAACCTCACCGGCGCCGATTATGTGTTCATTATCGATCCGTGGTGGAACCCCGCAGCCGAAAACCAGGCCATCAGCCGGGCACACCGTATCGGACAAAAAAAGCATGTTTTTGTTTACCGGTTCATTACTGAAAATTCCATCGAGGAAAAAATCCAGAAACTCCAGGGCCGGAAAAATTCACTGGCCGATAAATTTATCAATTCCAACAATCCGCTGCAGGAGATTTCAAAAGATGAGATTTTGAGTTTACTGAAATAGTTATTTTACAACGAAATTATTTCGCTGATTTTAATCCAGCTTTCGTCAATTTTATCTTTTTTGGTGTAAGCTTCTTCCAGTGGGGTGTAAACAATATCGTTGTGAACGCGTCCCACCATCACGCCGTGTTTATCAGTAAGCAGTGCATAAACGGCTTTGTTTCCCAGCAAACTGGCCAGCACCCGGTCGTTGCAGGTAGGATTGCCGCCGCGTTGGGTATGTCCGAGAATTGTTACGCGGGTTTCATACTCAGGCAACCGCCTTTTAATTTTACCGGCTATTTCTTCAGCGCCGCCTTCTTCATCGCCTTCTGCAACAATAATAATTCCTGAGGTTTTTTCCTTGCGCCGTTCCATTTCCAGGTAGTTGCAAACCTCTACCAGATCGGTTCTGACTTCCGGCAAAAGGGTAACTTCAGCGCCGCTGGCAATCGATGTGTTTAGCGCAATAAAACCGGAATGACGGCCCATCACTTCCACAAAAAACAGCATGTTGTGCGATTCGGCAGTGTCCCTGATTTTATCAACCGCTTCAATTACGGTGTTAACGGCTGTGTCGAAACCAATGGTAAAATCGGTACCGTAAATATCATTGTCGATGGTGCAGGGAGTTCCGACAACCGGGAAGTTAAATTCCTTTTCCAGCAAATCGGCGCCCCGGAACGAGCCGTCGCCGCCGTTAACTATCAAAGCATCGATTCCTGCTTCTTTCAGATTATTGTATGCCTTCTTGCGGCCCTCTTTTGTTTTAAACTCCGGGCAGCGCGACGATTTCAGGATGGTTCCTCCGCGCGACAGGATTTTTGAAACCGTGTGCGATTTCATTTCAATAAAATCTTTGTTGAGTAATCCGGAATAACCATTTTTTATTCCAACTACTTCCAGTTTGTTGTAAACGGCTGTGCGAACAATTGCCCGGATAACGGCGTTCATACCGGGTGCGTCACCTCCTGAAGTTAACAAGGCTATTTTTTTTATGCTGTCGTTTATTACTGGCATATCATCGTTTTTTATTTCTTACATAAATCAGTTTGTATTTTCCTCTGTGACTTTCACGCTGATCGATTTCATATTTTCCAATGGAGGCAATCAGTGGAGTCAGTTTTTCGAAGCCGTAATTACGGGAATCGAAGTTGGGCTGTTTCTTTTGAAGCAGGCTACCCACATCTCCCATAAAGGCCCAGCCATCGTCGTCGGCCAAATCGGAGATGGTAGAAGAAATCAATTTAATAACTTTCGGTGTGATTTTATCCACCTGGCTTTTGCTGGTAGGTTTGTCGGTTGTGGCAGTGCTCTCTTTTGCACGGTTTTCAAGAATTTCGATGTAGATAAACTTGTCGCAGGCCACAATAAAAGGATCAGGTGTTTTCTTTTCGCCGAGGCCGTAAACTTTCATGCCGGCTTCGCGCAGTCGGGTGGCCAGCCGCGTGAAATCGCTGTCGCTCGACACCAGGCAAAAGCCATCCACTTTTTTGCTGTACAAAATATCCATCGCATCGATAATCATGGCCGAGTCGGTGGCATTTTTTCCTGAAGTGTAGCCATATTGCTGAATGGGTGTTATGGCATTTTCAAGCAGCAGGTTTTTCCATTTTGAAAGGAAAGGTTTGGTCCAGTCGCCGTAAATGCGTTTAATGGTAG
>CAYUBV010000144.1:0-6772 GCA_964443035.1 uncultured Tangfeifania sp. | reverse complement strand
CAATTTCCAGATGAATTTCGGGAGTTCCGGATGGCCACGAAATTGTATCCCCATTATCCCCACTCCTTGCTCCATTCGAGTAAAGCAGGGTTTCTTTTTCACGAATTGTCCATATGATATCTCCCTGTTCATCCACTTCAAACCCCAGGCCATTCAGAAACGCCTGTTCATGCTGGTAACGAAACAGCACTTTAACATGCAAATGATTTTCATCAACCATGAATTCCTGATTTATTAATTCCATGAAATTAATGCGCTTATCAAGGGAAGATGTTTCATCGATGTAGTTAAGCGCTGATTTTGCCTGATGCGCCATTTCATCAACAGTTACAACATACTGATAAGTAATGCTGCCGGTTTTGTCTTCAGGCTGTATTTTCACAATTGACTGCTGGCCAATCATGGGTGTATGAACGCCAAACAGCATAGATAAAAAAAAGAAAATCTGATGAATAGCTGGTACAACATTCATAATACAAATATTTAAAAGATTTCTGTTTTAACTAAAATTTTTAGCAACCCGCAAAGCTGCCAGAAACGATTTATCGGGCAATTAAAGGATTTAACTCTTTGATTTATATAACTGCCACCAGGGTGTACCTGGCGATTCGTGATGCTCCCAGTGATAGCCAAAAAAATAGCAGGAGAGCATGGCCCACAAATGATTTTTTTTCTGGGTGCGTGCTTTGTGTGGTTGCATTTCTTCGGTAAACGGACGGCGGTGCGGAAGATAAGTTCCGAAGAAAAAAAGCTGGAAAGTGGAAAGTATAGCCGGAACTATCCAGAATGAAAGTAATGTTGCTTCTGAAAACCAAAGGAGCAGCACATTGAAAGCGACAGCCATCAGCACGATTTGCCACCATGTAACGTAGTTTTTCATAAAATCGAACCACCACACAAAAAAGTTATTGCTTCGGGTTGAAAAATCAGGATCATCCGCACTAGCGGGAGATTGATGGTGTTTATAATGTTCCTTTTGCAGGTTCCGGTACGATAAAAAAGCAAAAAGCATGGTGGCCAGTTGCCCTATAAAATTGTTTAGTTTCCGGTTTTTTGAAACCGAACCGTGCATGGAATCATGTGCAGTAATAAAAAGTCCGGTATAAAAGTAGGTTTGTATCAGAATGTGTAAATAAAAAAACGGCGAAAGCAGGTTGGGCTCAACGTAGAAAAGCGAATAGAGCAAATGCCCCAGCCAAAATATCAAAACTACTATTGCGATAAAAACACCCATAATTCTGTTTATTTGGGTGCAATATAACGTATTTCTCTAAAAATTAAGAACCCCTTTCAGATTTTTATAACCGGTTTTGCTCACTTTTAGCTTGGTTTTATCGTGCAAAATCACAATGTACGACTCTTTTTCGTATTGCTGAATTTCATTGATTTCCTCCACCTTTACAATATATGAGCGATGAATCCGGATGAAATTATTGGGGTCGAGCGCGTTTTCGAAATATTTCATGGTTTTTTGTTTCATGTGGCGGCTTTTGGCAGTGTAAATCATCACGTAATCGTCCATCGATTCGATGTAGCGCACTTCATCCACCGGGATAATGTTTATTTTATGCCGGTCTTTTACCACAATACGATCGAGGCATTCCTCACGCGGATAATCGCTCACCTTCTCCGCTACTTCCGACTCTGCTCCTTCGGTTTTGATGCGTTCGGCAATCTTTTCGATGGCTTCGCCCAGACGGACTTTGGAATAAGGTTTCAGCAAATAGTCAGCAGCATTGTATTCAAATGCTTTCAGTGCATACTGATCGTAGGCTGTTGCAAAAATAATGTGCGGTTTATGATCCAGCAGCTCGAGCATTTCAAATCCGGTAATTTTGGGCATTTGAATATCGAGGAAAACCAAATCGGGCTTCAATTCATTTATCATTTTAACCCCTTCGAAACCGTTTTCGCATTCAGCCACTACTTCAATATTTTCCTCCTCTTTCAAAAAAGATTTTAACAGGTTGCGGGCCAGTTCTTCGTCTTCAACAATAATGGTTCTGATTTTTTCGGACATAGTTATTTAGTTTTGCGGTATTGCCAAAGTTACTTTAAAATCGGTTTTGTTGTCTTCCACTTTCATTAAAAGCGGGTTGTCGTATATAATCTGGAGGCGGTCGCGAATATTGCGCAGACCAATCCCCTCGCCTCTTTTACTTGTGATGGATGAATCGTAATTATTACGGATAATTACTTCCAGCATATTGCCTTTCATTCTGCAGCGTGTAACCACATCCACCGGTTCGGTTGCCTCGTAAACTCCGTATTTTATAGCGTTTTCGTACAGCGGCTGTAAAATCATATTCGGAATCCGGGCCTCGAGGCACTCTTCGTCAACTTCGAAAACAGGATTGAGTTTTGAACCAAACCTCACTTTTTCAATCTGCAGATAAAGTCTGTTGTTTTTCAATTCTTCATGAAACGGAACCTTGTCAATCTGGTCATGTTTCAGTGAATAACGCATCAGTGAAGAGAGGTTTATCACCATTTCCTGTGCTTTAACAGGATCGGTCATGGTTAGCGACGAAATGCTGTTCAGACTGTTAAAAAGAAAATGCGGATTTATCTGTGATTTCAGGGCGTGTAATTCGGCTTCTTTTATCAATCCTTTCAGTTTACCTTCATTTCGGAGTTTTTCCTTAAAACCTTCGTAATAATTCACTGCATAAAAAAACACCACATACATCATATAAAAAGTATACCCCATTAAGATGTTAACCGGGATACGGTTTTCAATGTATGCTTCGGCTTCAGGATGAAGCAATTTTATAAAAACCACACCAAAATAAAGCCAGATGAGAATAATAATGGAAGCTGCAATAACATGTGAAATGATAATTCGCCCAACACTGTTATTTTCGAGGGTTGAAAATTTAATGACATACCAGACGGGTGTGCCAACAACGGCAAACAAAAAAGGCATGGAAAAAAACTCAATCGCGGCAATTCCGGGGGAAATATTGTAACCCAGCCACCTCACCAGAATAATAACAATAGCAGTAGAAACCCAAAACAACACATAATAAATGGCTAAACGGGGCCTGGATATAAAAGGATGTTTAAAATCCATGTTCGATTAGATAAAGGTTACCTGAAACATTTGTTCTGATTAATGGTATTTTACTTCCACACCGCCGAAGGCACAAAAACCTTTAACAATTAATGTTTTCGAAGGATCGTTTTGAACATCGTGGGCAGTCATCCCTCGCTTGTCGGTAAATGCTCCGAAAATAGCAGTCACCTCGTTTTTAACAGACCAGTCGGGAGGTACCTTGAATCCGCTTCCTCCAAAAACGCAGAAACAATCGACCACCGAGCCGTTTTGCGAAAGATGTGCCTGGCGCAGGTCGTATTCGGCCCCTCCAAAAATGGAAGTAATTTTTCCGCCTATAAAATTCCCGGAATTAATAAAAACTTCGCGCCCCCCAAAAATGACAAAATCGTCGAAATAATTCATTCCTTCATTTATCCCCGGATCAGGCGCCGATGGCAGTTGGTTGCCTTTTCGGTAAGTGACCAGCAGCGCCACCCCTATTCCGATAATCAGCAGTGGCCAGCCTATCCGTCGCAATTCATGAGGAATCCTTATAATTTCGGGAATAAGAAAAAATCCACCGATGACGACCAAAATTGTTCCGGCTGTTTTGTTTCCTCCAATCCACGAAAAAATCCCGATTCCAATGAGTAACATCTTCCATGAAATCAGAATATCGTCCCAGGTATCCGGAATGATGTCCAGTTTTACCAGTATCCAAAACCCTCCGAGAGCTATTAAAAATAGCCCAAACAAAATTCGTTTATTCGATGCGCTGCCCTTTTCCATTGTTCTCTTTTTCAAATTTGTATAAATCAAACTTCTCTCTGTCCGGTATCCGTAATTTTCAGCTTAATATCATATATGCCTTGCCACCAGTACAATTCCTGCCCCAATTAATAGTGCCGGCAAAAGAAAAGATATGGCCAGGGGCGGAAAAAACAGGATTTTTGGAATTAGAAATACTCCGCCAATTACAATCAGTATAAGCCCGACTGAACGTTTTCCTGCAAGCAACAACAAGCCTATAACAATAAAAACCATCTGCCACGAAAACAAAAAATTTCCCCATCCGGCGAAAAAGTTCCGCACCGGGAAGAAAATTTCATGTGGATGAATGGCAGGAAAGTCAATATAAAATCCCATCTTCCGGAGCAGCCAAAGCCCTCCAACAGCAATTAAAACAAATGCGAGTATTATCTGTGAGTTGTCATTTTTTGGTGTTTCTCTGTCCATAACACATTTTCCGGTTAATTCGAAACCAAATATAAACAGGAGCGCCAGCCCGGCAAGTTAACATTCGGTTAACACAGGATATGAATCGGTAAAAAGTTTTATATTCCTGTAAAAAATACAACTCCCGGAAAACTTTCAAAAACGATAATTATTTATTTTTCTGCATTTTGGCCCACGAATCGCGCAACGGCACAGTGCGGTTAAACACTAATTTTTCCGGTGAGCTATCGTAATCTGCATTGAAATACCCTAATCGTTCAAACTGGAAATGGTCGAGTGGTTTTGCATCTTTCACAAACGGCTCTATATAACATTCCGGAAGTACTTTCAGCGATTCCGGATTCATAAACTCTTTGAAATCTACATCTTTATGACCGCCGGGGTCTTCATCGTTAAACAACCTGTCGTAAAGCCTCACTTCGGCATTCACAGCATGTTTGGCCGAAACCCAGTGAAGCGTTGCTTTTACCTTACGACCATCGGGTGAATCACCTCCCCTCGAAGCCGGATCGTAGGTGCAGTGCAATTCGGTTATTTCGCCGTTTTCATCTTTTATCACCTCGTTGCAGGTAACAAAATATGCATAACGCAACCTTACCTCCCGACCGGGGGCCAGGCGGAAAAACTTGCGCGGCGGATCTTCCATAAAATCGTCGCGCTCAATATAAAGTTCTTTTGCAAACGGAACTTTGCGGGTTCCCATTTCCGGGTCTTCGGGGTTGTTAATGGCATCCAGTTCATCGGTATGGCCGTCAGGAAAATTGGTAATTACAACCTTCAGCGGATTCAACACACCCATCACACGCCGGGCTGTTTTATTCAGGTGCTCGCGCACACTGTATTCGAGCAGCGAAACGTCAATCATCCCGTCTACTTTGGTTACCCCGATTCTGTCGGAGAAATTGCGAATGGATTCAGGAGTGTAACCACGCCGGCGAAGTCCGGAGATGGTAGGCATCCGTGGGTCATTCCATCCGTTTACATGTCCGTCGCGAACCAGCTCGAGCAGTTTTCGCTTGCTCATTATTGTATAGGTGAGGTTCAGCCGTGCAAATTCAATCTGCCGCGGCCGGTATTCGCCTTCTTTAAGTTGATCGATAAACCAGTCATACAGCGGACGATGTACTTCAAACTCGAGGGTACAAATCGAATGGGTGATTCCTTCCCAGTAGTCGCTTTGACCGTGGGCGAAATCGTACATGGGGTAAATACACCATTTATCGCCGGTGCGGTGATGGTGCGCTTTCATGATGCGGTAAATAATCGGGTCGCGCATGTGCATGTTGGGCGACGCCATGTCGATTTTTGCCCGCAAAACATGCGAACCTTCGTCGAATTCGTAATTCGCCATTTTTTCAAAAAGCGCCAGGTTTTCTTCCGGAGTACGCTCACGGCAAGGACTTTCATAGCCTGGGCGGGTTGGCGTTCCTTTTTGCTTGCTGATGGTTTCGGCATCCTGATCATCGACGTAAGCCTTGCCTTCCTGAATCAGTTTGATGGCAAACTCATACAATTTATCAAAGTAGTCCGACGCAAAAAACATGCGGTCCTCCCAGTCAAATCCCAGCCAGCGGACATCTTGCTGAATGGATTCCACATACTCCATCTCTTCTTTGGTGGGATTGGTATCGTCGAACCGAAGGTTGCATTTTCCACCGTATTTTTCAGCAATCCCAAAATTCAGGCAAATCGATTTTGCATGACCGATGTGCAGGTAGCCGTTAGGCTCCGGGGGAAACCGCGTATGTACCCGCCCGTTGTTTTTTCCTTCTTTTAAATCCTCATCAATCTGAAGATGAATAAAATTCGATTTCTTTGCAGGTTCTTTGTTTTCGGTATTGTTTGCCATTATATTTTATTTATCCGCTGGTTATCAATGAGCACAAAATTAAAAAATGATTTGTCAGTTGGATTAACGCGCCCGTAAATTCTTCCGTTTAATCACTAATTCTTAATTTCGCCCGAAAAATGATGGGACTGATTGAAATTGAAGGGATGCATTTTTATGCGTATCACGGCCATTTTGAAGTGGAACAGCTTGTGGGAAATGATTTTTTAGTTGATATATCGATTGAAACTGACTGCTCGGCGGCCGCTGCCTCCGACAACCTGAAAGATGCCCTCAACTACCAGGCAGTTTACAACCTCATAAAAAAAGAGATGCAAATCAATTCCCGGCTGCTCGAGCATGTGGCCGGCCGTATTCTCGATTCGCTTTGCAAGGAATTTCCAAACATTGAAAAGGCCAAAATCAAGCTTTCGAAAATGAATCCTCCCATGGGTGGCCAAATAGAAAAAGCCAGCGTTACGCTTACACGTTGAAGATACAAGTTTCCATCTCTCCAAAAACATGCTGAATAACAACCTTTTAAATCATTCAAAAATGATATTTGTTTGAGTTTCAGATACTGAATTTTCCTATTTTTGGGTCGAACTTTTAAACTAAAGCCATGTTTACCACATTTTATAAATTGAATGAAGGCGGTTGCAAAGAAGAAG
>CAYUBV010000143.1:0-6798 GCA_964443035.1 uncultured Tangfeifania sp. | reverse complement strand
TACATTTTCCGCACATCGAGAAAGCTTCCGCTTTCGGAATTTTTAGCCTTTTCAATTCCGGCGGCAACAATTTCTGCTGCTTTTTCCGGGCCGGGCATCTGTTCGGTTCCTTTGGCCTGTTTCAGTTTTTTTACTGCCGGGTATTCTTTCTCTTCGGGCAAATTATAAATGTAATCCTGCATTTTGGTATCGATGAGACCCGGCGCCAGGGCACAAAAATGGGTGTTTGTGTATTCTTTTGAATACAAACTTATCAGCATATTCAGTGCAGCTTTTGAAAGCGAATAGGCATTCCAGCCGCGTGAACCGCTTACCGAAGCACCTGAGGAAATGGCAACAATCCGGTCAATTTTTTCCACCTGATCAAAAAGCGATTCAACAAGTATTTTGTTGGCCCAGACATTCACATCCATCACTTTTTTAATTTCTCCGAGGCTGGTATCTCTCAAATCTTTGATTTCATTCAGCATTCCGGCATTCAAAATTACCAGGTCGAGTGTTTTCACATCTTTTAAAAATGAAAGGAGGTTAACCTTCACCTCCCTGAAGTGCGAAATATCCTGGGTTAGCAGGGTAAAGTTTTCACGCTTTTTCAATTCATTGTTCGCTTTTCGGCTGATGCCAAAAACATTGTGCCCTTTTTCGAGATAATAATTGGCCAGACCAAACCCCAGCCCGGAACTGGTGCCGGTAATCAATACATTCATTTTTTTCCTGTTTCGTTTTTCAAAATTTATTAATGCTTTTTCAAATAATCAGCTATTTTGCCCACAAATTCAGTTATATCGCCAAGTCCCTGTGCCGTAATGTAATTATCATATTCAACCACGCCTTCGTCGATAAAATTGGCTCCGGCATTTTTCATGTCGGTTTTCAGGGCGCGGTGCGATGTCATTTTTTTCCCGTTTACAATACCGGCTTCAATTAAAAGTTGCGGACCGTGACAAATGGCGGCAATAAGTTTTTCCTGTTTATCGAAATCGCGGATAAACTTTACTGCATCTTCAATTCTTCTTAGTTTATCGGCGTTAATTACACCGCCCGGAATTACCAGCGCATGATAATCGGCTGCAGAAACATTCTTGATTTGATCATCCACAGCAATCTCTTTTCCCCAGTTTTTTTTGTTCCACGATGTTATTAATTGTTTTTTTCCTGAAAGAACATGAACTGTGGCACCCATATTTTTTAATTTATCTTTGGGACCGGTCAGTTCGGCTTCTTCAAAACCATCGGTTGCAATAATTGCAATTTTTTTTCCATTTAATTTTAATTCCTGTTCCATAATTTCTTTATTTTCTGATTGAATGAATAGCTGAAAACAACCCGTAAATCAACGCATAAATACCGATTAATACAGTAATTATTCGTGTACTTTCAAACGGATTGAGTATAATGATAAAACCTGTAAGCAACGAAATGATGCTGACAACCAATGCAAAAGTATTTGACCAGGCCGGCAGTTGACTTCTGAAAAATGCAAACAAAAATATGAAACCGATAATCAGGGCCCAGATTCCCATTATGGTTACAAAAACAGTAGCCACCATTTCGGGGCGTATCAAAATAATTAATCCGATAACAATACCGATAACGCCCTCGAAGAGGTACATCTTCCAACGCCGGTTCAGGTCCCGGTTTTTAATTGCCCCGAATATAAGTGAACTGCCACCGATAACAAGTGTAATGGCAAAATAAATCCCCAGCGCAGCCAGGGTAATTCCAGGGTAAAAGAGAGCAACCAGCCCGAAAATAATTGCCAGTATACCATTAATACTTACAAAATAATTTTTTTTCATTTGAATGATTTCTTTAATGTGATTAATAAAATGAAATAATTGTACCAAAGAGCAAATGCCTGAACTAACCTGTTTAATTTAAACAGGTTAGAAAAGCGTCTTCTCTCTCATTGAGGAAAAATTGCCGCTATCCGTGGAATATTTACACATATAAACATCATTGTGAATTTAGTAAAACAACAACAGAAAAAATAAATAATGTGAAATTAGAGGAATGGTATCCGCCATTTTGGTGTGTGTGAAAAGTTTCTTTTCAATAAACCGGCACCCTGTTACAATCACATCAAAAAACAAAAAATGCTTCTGAAGCTCAATAAACAAGGAGTTTCTGATTTTCGAGCAATTTTTCAACACTTTGTCTGTATCGATAATTCTGTATTGAATAAAATAACTACTTCTTATTATATACTTTTTTTTCTTAAAGTCAGCATACAAGTTTCAATCACTAATCAGAAGATAATGGCATAGTATTTTCAATAATCAGAATAAACAAAAAATAAAAACAAAACAATGGATGGAATTTTAATTGGAATACTTTACCTGGTATCGTTGGCATTTATAATTACCTTCTTTTTTGTCTTTTTGTTGAATTACCGGGGGCCGTGGGGCAATTTATGGGCATTTTTTGCGATAATATTTCTGGCAATTTTTGCAGCCGATGCCTGGGTAGGCCCTGTGGGACCCTATTTTTCCGATGAAATTTACTGGGTTCCGCCTTTGGCAGTCGGGTTGTTATTTGCTTTAATACTTGCCGCTACCACACCAAGCCCCAAAACCCGGAGCGAACTCGAAGTTGAGAAGAAAAATATGTACAGAGAACGACAGTCCCCCGCAGCATTAGGAATTTTCTTTTGGTTTCTTTTTGCTTTACTGCTCCTGATAGTTGTTGGCGGACTTTTAAATAAATATTATTAATAACCTTAAAATTATACAGTTATGAAACTTACAAGTACAAAAAACTCAGTATTAAAGTTATTCGCATTAACATTTATAGCGTTTTCGCTGATAACTTTCACTGCAAATGCACAACGTGATGATTTAACAATCAGTGAACTGGAAAAAATCGAGGATGAAAACATGGATTACATGAAACAAATCTCGAAAATCATTAAAGACTATCCCAACTTTGATTACACTTACGACATTGAAGACGGGGAAGTAGTAAATGTAAATGTTACCGGTGTTAAAAAAGACATTGACCGGAAAAAACTCGAGGTTCAACTTTTCAACCTGAAAAGCAATAAGAACATGATAAAAAGCAAGGCCAACCGAATGGGCGTTTTTTATTCAGTTGATGAACCCGCTACTTACGAAGGTGGAAGAGTTGAACTGCAGAACGAAATTCAAGGTAACCTGGAATATCCTGAAGATGCGAAAGACTGGGGTGTTGAAGGAACTGTTTTCGTAAAATTTGTTGTTGATGAAAACGGTAAGATTCCTTATGCTACCACTTCGAGCAATATCGAAACTTCGATGGAGAGTTATTTGAAAGACCTGGAACAGCAAGCCGTTAGTGCTGTAAAAGCAACAGAGGGTGACTGGGAACCCGGAATAGTTGACGGCGTTGAAGTTGCCTCTATGGCAGTTGTACCTGTTACTTTCGATTTTCAAAAGAATCCAAGTATCCGAACACTCATACCATAAATATTTAGTTTAACCTGTTGTTTAAAAACCGGATGTGCCTTCATCCGGTTTTTTTTATCTTGAGCGTTTGTCTTCTCTTTTCTGCTTTTCTTCTTCGTGTGTTTGCTCCTTCACTGCTTTTTCATGCTCTTCGTCGCCGGCAAAGTCCTGTTTGCGTTTTTCAAGATTTCGCAACGTATTTCTCCGTCCGTACAAAATTAGTTGATCGTGAGTTGTCACTTTTGTTTCGCCCTGCGGAGTTCCGAGGTAGGTTCCGTCGTCGCGCTGAATACCAATCAGGTTAATTCCCTCTTCCCACAACTGCAGGTCGCCAACCATGCGGTTTTCCATCCAGTCGCCTTCATTCACCTCTATAACGGTAATTTCGTAATCCCCTTTTAAATCGAGCAATTCAACGTAATCACGAACTTTCAGGGTGGTAAATCTCTCCAGTGCCTTGTTGATGATTTTTACCAGTACGCGTTCTACCCATTTACTTTTCGACAGGCCCCAAAGAAGTAACATGCTGCCGGAAATGATTGCAATCCGCAAAACATTGTCTTGTCCGGTTTCACCGGTATTTACAAATGTGAGCATCAGCGAAGCAATGGCTGAGATGATCCCCACATTTCCGATAAACATCAGCGAAAGAATAATTCTTCGCCTTACCGGATGGTTAACAATATTTTCGGCTTCGCTGGTAGTATAACCAACACCGGTAAAAGCAGAACGGGCCTGGAACTTTGCTGCCTGTTTTGAAAGACCGGTATGCACCAATGCTTCCGTCGCAATTTTTGTAATCAGAACAGATAGAGTTATAATGACAATAAGACTGATTAAAGGTCCCATTCTGCTAATACCCTGTGATTAATTGTACAAATGATTATTTGCCCGGCGATCCCATGCTGATGGCAGAATCGCCTTCTTCTTTTTCAGCATCCCCGAATTTATCGATATACACCGTTTTAACATTTACAAACTCCCGGATTCCCTGCATGGCCAGTTCGCGGCCGTACCCCGATTTTTTGGTACCGCCAAAAGGCAACCGCGGATCTGATTTTACCAGTGCATTGATAAACACAGCGCCATCCTCGAATTTGGGTACCATATCCTGTGCTCTTTCCAGGTCGTTGGTAAACAGTGAAACACCTAATCCGAATTTCGACTGGTTACTCAACTTAATGGCTTCTTCAGCGTCTTTTGCAATAATTACCGGGGCAACCGGACCAAAAACTTCTTCATCGAACAATGGCATTCCGGGTTTTACGTGTGTAACAAGTGTTGGTGGATAAATCGCCTTTTCGGGCATGTCTCCGGCAACAATTTTGGCACCCTGTTCAATTGATTTACGCACCTGCTCTTTCACCTGTTCAGCCTGGCCAACGCTGGACAAAGGACCTAAATCGGTATCCTCGCCGAACGGATCACCCACTTTCAGCTTGTTCAGTTCAGTGGTAAACCGGTCGATAAATTCATCGCTCACTCTTTCATGAATAATAAAACGCTTGGCTGCAATACAGCTTTGCCCTGCATTTTGCATCCGGGCTTTCAACCCAATTTCCACTGCTTTTTCAATGTCTGCATCGTCCAGCACAATAAAAGAATTGCTGCCGCCCAGTTCGAGTACCGATTTTTTAATATTATGGCCGGCCGTTTCGCCAACGCTCTGCCCTGCCCTTTCGCTGCCGGTAAGGGTAACGGCTTTTATTGCATCGTGTTCAATAATACCTTTGACCTTGTCTGACCCAACCTGCAAATTCTGGAAAACACCTGGCGGAAAACCTGCTTTTTCCAGGGTATTATCAATAGCCCGTGCGCTAATCTGTACATTCGATGCATGTTTTAGCAACACAACATTGCCGGCCATCAATGTGGGTGCAACAAACCGGAAAGCCTGCCAAAACGGAAAATTCCAGGGCATAACGCCAAGAATTGTTCCCAGAGGTTCGTATTCAATAAAAGCCATATGTGCTTCAGTACCAACCGCCTCCCGATGGAGCAAAACTTCAGCTTCGTGTGCATAATGTTTACATACCCATGCACATTTTTCAACCTCAGCCTTTGCTTCACTGTTTACTTTTCCCATCTCTTCGCTGATGTGCCGGCTTAACAATTCCTTGCTATCGAGCAGCAAATCGGCAGTTTTTAACATCAGTTTTTTACGGTACTCAAAAGTTGAATACTTCCATTGGATAAAAGCATCGGTTGATTTTTGGATTTTTTCCTCTATCTGTTCATCGGAGAGGGATTCAAACTCTTCAATTACTTCGTTTTTATACGGATTGATACTTTTTAATGCCATTTTTTATTTCTTTTAAAATTATTTTTTTTTGAATAGTTGGCTAATCAGCCAAACCGGCCAGCCGGTTTAAAAACGATTGCACCTCGTACACATCGTCGAGTTTGTATTTGGCAGCGGTTTCCGAGCCGTGGGTACCAACCAGAATACCGACTCCAAATTCGCTGATGCTTCTGAAAGCATCTTCGTCGGTTACATCATCGCCAATATAAATGGGTACGAATTTATTTGTATCGTCAACACCCAGTTTTTTCATTATCCAGAGCACCGCTTTTCCTTTGTGCCAGTCGACATCCGGTTTTATTTCGATGACTTTTTTACCCTCTCCTTTTTTGAAATCCGGATTCTCCATCAAAACTTCATCTACCTTCTGTTTTATTACCGGAATATTGTTTTCATCGGCATTCCGGTAATGCACTGCTATTGCATAGCGCTTCCGGTCAATTTGTACACCGGCATCAATTTGCGGAAAAATCTGGTCCAGCTTTTCCTCGATATCGGTTAGGCGTGGCAATATTACATCCGCTTTTTCGTGCTCTTTGTACAAACCATCGGGTCCTGAAATACGAAAACCATGACTGCCGGCAAAAATCAGATCTTCAATCTGAACCTTGCTTTTCAAATCGTCCATATCGCGGCCACTTACAACTGCTACTTTAAATTTTGCAGCACATTTTTTCAGAGCACTTTTCATCGGGTCTGAAATCAGAGCATCTTCAGGCCGTTTAACAATGGGGGTAAGTGTGCCGTCATAATCGAGAAACAGCACAGGTTTTCGGTTTTCAATGATTTTTTGAATCTCTTTTTCGTTCATTTGTTGCTGATTATAATGTTTTGTTTATAATAAAAGGGATTAAAGTCGGGAAATGTTCAAGTTTCCGCTAACTGCAATCCCTTATACATTAAACTTCAATTTGCTTTATCTTTTCCCGGGTTAACCAAGAATCCATTTTCGTGCAGCAACCACATCGCCGTGGCGGAAAAATTTAATTTCACCTGAAACAAACGGACTGGCAAGGTTTGCCCATAATTTTTGCCAGTCGTTTTCGCCCACAACCGCAATGCGGTTAATGTGGT
>CAYUBV010000142.1:0-6862 GCA_964443035.1 uncultured Tangfeifania sp. | reverse complement strand
ATTTGTACTCTCTCTGTATGAACAGGAGGCAAAAATAATAATATAAATTTCTTAATGAAAAGTTTTTAAGTAATTTTAGTCGTTATGAGAGGTAAAATAATTTAAAAATTATTTGGCTTAAGTGATTAAAAATCAACACATAATAAATACCCAAACTAATCATCTCTTTTTCAGATATTCAACCAGCGGTTCTACTTCTTCTTCAGCTTCGCTGCGTTTTACGTGTTTTGAACCGCCTTTTAGGATAAACCGGAAATGGTTAGGACGGTATTCCGGTACGCCCGCACCCTGCATTCATTAGTATTTTCTGTTGGTTTGTGCGGTATTGGACTGGGTGTTGGGGAAAATATTACGCAATTTATGGGTATTTATATGCACATTTTCTAAAAGGGACAGGTGGTGCAGCGGCTTTCGAAACCCGTTTTAAAAGGCTGCTTTTTGCTAATGTTCAGTTTCACGGAGCTTCCGGGCACCCTGTATTTTTTCCTGTTAACCTTCCGGCCGGTCTGGCATGAAATTTTCTATTGCTACATAAAAATTAAAAACAACTATTATGAATGGATTACTATGGGGCATAATTTACCTTGTTTCGATTACTTTTTTTATTACCCTTTTTTTTAACTCTCTGCTACGGGTTAGAGGCCCGTGGGGAAGTTTCTGGGCCTTTTTTGTGATTATACTTTTGGCAGTTTTTGCTGCCGATATTTGGGTAGCGCCGGTAGGACCTTATTTTGGTGATACCTATTGGGTGCCCCCGTTAGCTGTCGGACTGCTGATCGCCCTTTTGCTGGCTGCCACCACACCGAGCCCGGGAATGCGAAACAAACTGGAAACCCAAAAAGAGCTGGAAAGGGAAGACCCTGCGGTTATTGCATTTGGGACCTTTTTCTGGTTCCTGCTGGTTTTTCTACTTATTTTAGTCATCGCAGGCTTAATCTTAACTGTTTAATTCAATTAGAAGCAGCAGAGGTAAAGTGCTGAGCGCCTGTCAAGTTCCCGGCTTTGGCCGTTATCGTCCGGGCCCCCGGTTCTGTTTAATAATAAGGTATGAAAGCAAACAAAAGAAATATATTCCGGGGAATGGAGTTTGTCCTGCTCTTTTTCGGGATTCCGCTCTTCCTGTACATTGATTCCCTAATCACCCATCCGGTATTATTGTTATTGCCTGTTACTGCGGGAGTCCTGCTTTTTTTGTGGTTTAAAAAGGACTTCCATTTCAATTCGCTCGTCAGCATGGATGTTTCCCGGGATGTGATTCTGAAAAACTGTGTAGCCATGCTTTTTACGGCCCTTTTTCTGATTGCTTTTGTGTTTTTTACCGACCGGGAAAATCTGTTCCGCCTACCCCGGGAAAACACGCGGATATGGTTGCTGCTATGCTTATTTTACCCGCTGTTTTCAGCATATCTGCAGGAGATCATTTTCAGAACTTTTCTGTTTGAGCGGTATGCTTCCCTGTTCAAAAAGAGATGGTTGCTGATTTTTGCCAGTGGTTTTGCATTCAGTTTTGTGCACATTGTGTATTACAGTCCGGTTTCGGTTATTTCCACTTTTGTGGCCGGCATTTACCTGGCATGGGTTTACGCCAAAACAGGGAGTGTGCTTTTTACAACCATTTTGCACAGTATTTTAGGTATCCTCGTGTTTACAACAGGACTCGGCCAGCATTTCTGGCTCCATATGGATAAATATTTATAACCGCTGAAATGGCTGAATCCATTCCGGCTTTTTAAAGTTAGTCACTTAAGTTTTAACATCCCCAAGGAATGTTCTATTCCTTTTAACCTTCTGTGAACAGGTGGTAAATATTTTACATTTGATTAACGAATAAAAAGCCAAAGCACTCTTATCAATTCAATCTTGCCGATTGGTATTTTACTTGTTTTATTTCGCTTTTATTTTGCTCGGATTCCTGGTTTATTTCTTTATTAACCTTCAGTTTATCTTTTGAAATCCCTGTTTTAAAAGGTGCCCTGCTTTGTATTTTATCCGAAAAATTATTCAGGGTTTCCATATAATTTTCATATGCATCAACCGGCCCCGGAAAGGGATTAAAAGTGGTATATTTTTTTCTTACAAAATTGTCGTTCATAAAATAAAGATAATCCATATCCTGTAAAAAATCCCACTCCCTGAGCAATGCATCCGGGTTCTTCGTATTTAAACCGGCATCAATAGTTAATTGTTTTTTAAATGCTTCGGCCTGGTAACCGTTTTGTATCCATACATCATACAGTTTTGCCCGCAATAAAATTTCGGAAAAATCACTCTCCTTAAGCCCTGCTGTGTTTTTTGCATGAAGCATTTCGGTGGGAGAAATAAACGCTGTATTATTGTCATTTACCATTTCCCTGATAAATTTTTCCCATGTCAGCGACCGGCTCAGGTGGAAAAAACACTTTGTGCGGGTAAGATTACAATTAACGATTGCAGGATAATTTTCATACACCTGTTTTTTAAACCGGCGAAAAATTCCGCGTGAAAAAAAGGGAGCCTTTTGCTGAAGAAGATTAAAATCGAGATCCTGTAATAGCTGACTCATTTTATAATCGATAGGAAAAACTAAAAACGTGCCTTCAGATTTTTCCCCGGTTGCCTGGAATTTTCTGAAAATCGATTCATCCAGCATATTTGAATTGATAAATACCGCCTTTTTACCCAGCCCTGAAATGGTATCGATAAAATTATCGGGATATACCGGAGAATTCACATATAACAATTGTGGTACCTCGCCAAAATAAAATTCCATCAACCGATCGTGCATGTGTACTTGCCGGCGGAATGAATGCGGGTTAAAACAGGCTACTGCAGAATGGCTCCAGGTTTCGGAGAACAATTCGATATAATTGCTCTTTTTCAGTGCAGACAAACACCCTATTACTTCGGGCGTATATTTTTGCAACAGGGTCAGTGCAATTCCTGAAACAGATATTCCGAATGTAATCTTTTCATCGAAAAAAGAATTTATCCTACGGATAAACTGAAAAAACGGAAGGATGTTTTCAGATGCGACTTTTTTCACGGTTATTTCTTCGCGGATGATATGATTGTTATTAGTATCTCCCTCTCTTGTATAAGTTTTCCGCTCTGGAAGGATGTGCGGAATATGTATGTTTACACAAAGGCAAATTCTTTTCATGGAAACAGATTATAGTTTTTAAAAATAAAATTAAATCAAATTACCCGGAAAACAGAAATGAATTCTGGCCCGGATAAAATTGCACGGCCTTTTTACCCACCGAAGAAACGGTTTCCAGAAAATGCGGCAAATAAACGGGCGAATGCACGATAAAAACCTCAGGGGTAACTCCAAATACCGATTGAAATGAAATACCGTGAATTTTGATTTTTCGCGGCAAAGTATGTTTATCAGAAAAAGGGACTACCGAATGCGACCTGGGCTCCGACAAAATTTCGAGGCATTCCTTCTCATGCATTTTTATAAGCTGTTCAACCACCTCCGGTGCATGTTTAAGCAAATATGTAAGGGTTATTCCATTAATGGACAAACCTGCTTTAAACTTTCCTTTCGATTGAAGGTGCACACTTTCCAGCCTTCTTAAATAAGGAAGTAAGTTAGTGGCATATTTTTCAACAATTCTTTTTTCTGTTTCGCTGTTACTATCATTTTGTAAATAGGAACCGGTTTTTAAAAAAGCATTCAGCGCCCAGACAGCAGGAATATGAATTTTAAAATTTAAACAGACTTTAATCATATCGAAAAATTTGATGGCCAGGAAACCGGCCCATTTTATTCATCTTATTTATCATGCAACTGCCAGGCAACTACAAAAGAAAGCGGGTTTCTTTTTTTGCTGAATACGCTTGGTTGGTTCTTCTTTTCCTTAAATTTTTCGCCAGAGGTTAATTTCCGATCCGTACCAACATCGGGATGAAAATTTTTTTTCTGCTTTTTTGAAGATATTTTCATAACATTTGTTTTAAAAATTTGTAAACTATAAAGTTATAAATTTTCAATTTTTACTTTGCAGCGCTTTTATTCATTTTGTTGTTCATTTTGTTCATTCATTTAAACCGGTTAAATCAGCCTGCAACTTTTTAAATTTTTTTTTCGGGAATTCACAAAATCCGGTTTTTTATAAACAGCAATATCCATAGTTGGCTTTGTATTTTTAGTTTTTTCGAATTTTGGTGATTTTCTCTTTCTGTTTTGAAAAACTTCATCCAATACATCTTCGTGTAAATGATTGTAATTCCGAAAACACCATTGATATATTTCATCGCGGCTTGCCGGCTCAGCCCATTCAATACTTTTAATCAGTTCTTTACGAAACAACGCTTTCCAGGCACATACTTTTGGCAAAATTTGTTTGGCATATTCAATCATAACGGAGATATTTTTATTATTAACAACTTAACAACAAATATAGGATGCAACATCTGTGTAACCAGCATTCATTTCGTGTCATTTTTTTATTCATTTTGTTCATTCTCAACCTCAAAGCATAATTTTTCATAACCACTTTTAAAACTTTCCCGAACAAGCAGAAACAACCGGATTTGAGGGGCTGTGTCATAATGAAACGTTTAGTGATGGAACCCCAACAATAGTTTTTATAATTGCCACAGGCGATTTTTTTTCAATCTTACAATTTCTGAATCCCCCTGAAATCCCTTTTAATCAGTGGAAAGAAAATTTCCCTGTTTTTCAAAATTTTGTCTTTTTACGCACTTTTATCATTGTGTTCATACTGTTCTTTTTATAAATGAACAGAATAAATAGAACTAATATTCTATTTTCGTGCCTGTTAACAGCACTTGCAGACGAAACTTCGGAATAACATACTTTATGCAATTGCAGCACAATTAATAAGTACCTTTATAAATAATGAATAAAGATATATACACACTACTGAAAAAAGATATTCAAACGAAAGTTGGAAGAAAAATCAGGTATGGAAAAGACTGCAAGAAATTAGCGGTGCAAATAGAAAAAGAAACCGGAAGACAAATCAGCGATTCAACAATAAAACGCTTTTTTAGAATTGTTAATTCTCCTTTTCATCCGTCGAAATACACAATCGAAACTTTTGTAAGCTTCCTGGGATTCGACGACTGGTATGATTATGTAAACACGTACGAAGAATCGAAACATACAAGCGTCAATTTAAGCTCATGGAATCACCTGAAAAAACGCTTAATGCTTGTTACAAATCATAGTTTGCATTCACTCAAACTTAAAACTTCTTACGACACTGAAAAAATAATTGACAGGCCACTTGTTGGCAAAAAACTGGAGGAATTTATGGAATCGCCAAAATCGGCCACAATGTTTGTTGCCCCCGACGGTTACGGTAAATCAACCAGCGTCATTCAAATAGTTGAAAATTATTTTCTGAAAGATGATGCCCGGTACAAAGACGATATTGTTTTTTTAATCGATGGCGGTATCTTTTTTAATCTTTATACTAAAAATCCATACATCGACATGCTAGCCCATCTCCTGGAATATAAAATAAACTCGAGCCTGGGACACTATTTTCAGCAAAAACCCGAAGAACGGAAAGGACGTATCCTGATGATTATTGACAATGTGGATGAAATATTTTTTAACAAGGACAGGTACCATCAGTTTGCTGAAAACCTGATGCGACTAATAATGGGCAACGACAACGGCTGGTATAAAACACTGCTTACCTGCCGGCCCGAAAACCTGGACGCATTTTCTTCCCAAGTCAAAAAAAATCCCTACCTGAAACAAATTTGGTACGATACGGATTTTGAAAACAATAATTTTAAAGATTCCACAAATATGCCTCTTTTTTCGGAGGATGAAATAAATATATTATTAGAAAAATACGGGCTGAAATATAATTGTGAATACCTGGAAAAGAAGAACAAAAATGTACTTAAAATTATTCGTTTTCCATTTTTTTTACAATTGTTCGTAAAGCAATTTAAAAAGACGAATGAAATTTCAGAAATAGCTTTGTTACACAGTTATATAAATGAGCGTATTTACTCACCCCCCTACAGCGAAGAAAAAATCACCCTTATTGACACCATGCTCGAGATGTGTGAATTGGGTAAAAAAACCAATTCTATCAATAAAGATTCGTTGTTTACTGTCTCCGAAAACTCAAAATTAGCTTATAATGATTTAATTTCTTACGGAATCATTTATGAATATATGGTGCCCAACGGCTTGCTTGGCAACATTACTTACGTGAAATTTAACCACAGCCTTATTTTTGAATACCTGTTACTGGTAAAATGGAGCCAAAAAAGGCCGATGGATGTGAACCTGTTTTACGCCCTGAAAGAATTCTACAACAATAATATTCAGTTGCAATGCACGCTGCTCACCCTTTTTGTAAGGATGCTGAAATACGAACGAAAAACAGAAACAATAAAACAGTTGCACACGCTGTTTAAAACTTCTTCTGCTTCTTCAGGATGGGAAAAAAGTCACTGTTTCAGTAAAATCGTTTCGCTACTCGATAATGCCAATGAGGAACTATCCGGTGATGAAAAAAAAATCAGAGCGGAATAACAGTTCTTATCCTCCAGTATAACCGAACCCGGGACAACATTTTTTTTTTAATGCTTAAAATCCCTGAAAAAACACAATTTGTTTCGTTTGGCTGGGGCGATAAGAATTTTCATGTCAACCCGTTCCGCTTGTTCCTGCCCTCAATTAGCCTGTGTACTCCTGCACACCATGCAGAAACAACTCTTCACAGGGACTGAATATGCACATGCAACGTTCAAAACCAATCAAAACAAAATTATCAAAACTGCTGCCTGAGTAAAAGAGATGAAAACCAAAATAAAATGAAGGAACACTCCGCAAGTTTTTTATAAATATTATTTTTGTTGATTTAGTGGAAATAATGAAGAA
>CAYUBV010000141.1:0-6936 GCA_964443035.1 uncultured Tangfeifania sp. | reverse complement strand
TAAAAAGAAATAATTCGTTTCCATTTCCATAAAAATGAAAAAAACCGCCCTTGTAAACAAGAACGGTTTCATCATAGATTATTTGTTGAATTACTTATTTCCGTTTTGATAAATTTCGCTTATAAGTTGCTGGTATTTCACTGCCACGGCATTCCTTCGTAGTTTCAGTGTTGGCGACAACTCTCCGCCGGCGGGAGTCCACTCGTCGCAAACCAGCCTGATCCGGTTTATTTGCTCGTGGCTGCCCAGCGTTTTATTAATAGCATTTACTTCTTTCCTGATTTTATCAGTTACTTCCGGTATTTTAATCAGTTCCTCATTATTTCGGTAATG
This sequence comes from uncultured Tangfeifania sp., assembly GCA_964443035.1. GTDB lineage: Bacteria > Bacteroidota > Bacteroidia > Bacteroidales > Prolixibacteraceae > Tangfeifania. The sequence continues at coordinate 6,603 of CAYUBV010000141.1, read as the reverse complement.
AATTTTATGCTCGGCACACCAGTCGTGCAGCAACGGAAAATTGGGAGAGATAATTGCACTGGCAAATTTTTCATTTTCTCCAATCACCATCACCTGCTCAATGAGGTTCGAGGTTTTCAGCCGGTTTTCAATCATTTGGGGTGCAATGTATTTTCCGCCCGAAAGTTTAAAAATCTCTTTTTTACGGTCTGTAATTTTCAGGTATTTCCCCTCTTCCAAAACCCCGATATCACCAGTATGGAACCAGCCGTTCTTATCGATAACCTGTGCTGTCAGTTCTGGCGATTTGTAGTATCCCATCATCACGCCGGGGCCTTTGCACAAAATTTCGCCGTCGGTGGCAATTTTCACTTCAAAACCTTCGAGTGCCGGGCCAACAGTCCCTATTTTCATTTCACCTGTTGCCGGGTTGTTTACTGCAATTACCGGCGAAGTTTCGGTGAGACCGTAACCTTCGAGGTTATACATTCCGGCCATTCCCAGCACGCGGGCAATACGGGGCTGAAGAGCAGCGCCACCCGAAACAACATAAACGATATTTCCGCCCAAAGCTTCGCGCCATTTGGAATAGATCAGTTTGTCGGCAATTTTTATTTTCAGCTTCAGAATAGTGCCGTATTTTTTATTGTACTCGAAATGCCGGGTAAGCCGGAGCGCCCAGAAATAGAGCGATTTTTTAATGCCTGTCAGTTCTTTTCCTTTGGCTACAAAACCGTCGTACACTTTTTCAAGCAACCGCGGAACGGAGTTAAACATATGCGGTTTCACTTCTTTAATGGCCGTTACAATCTGTGACAGGTTTCCGACATAATATACGCCCATTCCTTTGTACTGGAAATGGTAATTCACGCTGCGTTCATACACATGGCAAAGCGGTAGAAAACTTATCACCCGGTGATCTTTTCCGAGATGATGCATTTTTGAATGCGCCACAAAATTGGAGACCAGGTTTTTTTGCGACAGCATTACACCTTTCGGAACACCGGTTGTTCCTGAAGTATAAATCAGGGTTGCAAAGTCCTCGGGCTGAATCGATTTTTTGAGCTTGTCCAGTTCAGCTTCAAATTCGTTTCTTTTTGAAATTCCCAAATCCAGGATTTCAGAGAAATTTTTCACATTTTCAAGTTTCTCAAAACTGTAAATTCCCTCAATTCCAGGAATGCTTTTTACAATCGGCGCCAGGCTTTCATAAAGCTTCTTGTCGCCTGTAATAAGCATTCTGGCTTCCGAATGATCGAGAATGTATTTGTACTCATCTTCACCGATATTGGGGTACATGGGCACATGGATTACACCGGTCATGGCCATTCCCATGTCGGCAAAATTCCACTCAGGGCGGTTGGATGTAACCGTGGCAATTTTATCGCCTTTTTTAAATCCCATCGCCAGCAATCCTAACGCAAACTGGTGCGATTTTTTATAATATTCTTCAGTGGAATAAGTGTACCATTCACCGTCTTTTTTGCCACCCAGGGCATCTTCGCGCGGAAATTCGTGGACAGAACGTTCAAGGATGTCAAAAGTACGTGTTACTTTTACAGTCATTTTTAGTTGAAATTTGGTAAAACCGGCCAAATATAATTGTTTTGACTAAGGGCGCATTTCTCAGGGAGCACGGATTTGGGGTATAGATTTTATTTAGATTTATTCAAAACAAGCACAGTTTGCTGAATAACAACAATATGCACTTCCCTTCTTCGACTTAAAGAATGAAAAATTCCAAAAATTTAATATTATGATTACTGTTTTTACGGATATTTCATTCGGATAAAATGGATTTCTCGTACTTCAAATCTTTGATATAAGCCCAAATCATCAAACCTGCCAGCACCGCAAATGAAACCGGCACCGCAGGATTTACGCCGTCGGCCACACCTTTACCATAACTATGCAATCCGCTTAAATAATAATTTACACCGAAATAGGTCATCAGTACTGAGGCAAAACCAATTACCGAAGCCATGTTGTAATTGAAAACCCCTTTCAGCGAAGGAATCAGCCGCATGTGCACAATGAATGAATAAATTACAATGGTTATCAGCGACCAGGTTTCTTTGGGATCCCAGCCCCAGTAACGGCCCCAGCTTTCGTTGGCCCAAACTCCGCCCAGAAAAGTTCCGATGGTGAGGAAATAAAGTCCTACGGTGGCCGACATTTCGTTGATGGTAGTTAACTGGTTGATGAAAATATTCACTTTGCGTTGGTTTCGGGATGTTCGGAGCACCATTAAAATCAACACCAAAATTCCCAAAAATGCGCTCAGCCCAAGAAAACCGTAACTGCCGGTAATTACTGAAACGTGAATGGTGAGCCAATACGATTTCAGCACCGGAACGAGTGGTGTAATTTCAGGACTCATCCAGCTCAGGTGGGCCACAAACAGGGAAATGCCCGATAAAAATGCGGCGGTTCCGATAACCATCGGGTATTTGCGGCCAAAAATCAAACCGGCAAGCATGGCAGCCCAGGCCACATACACCACCGATTCGTAACCGTTGCTCCACGGTGCGTGCCCCGAAATGTACCAGCGGGCAATCAATCCCACAGTATGCACCAAAAAGAGAATCGCAATTAAACCTGTAAAAGAAAATTTCAGCCACTTCGGAAGTGGTTTCAGTCTGAAAATATTAACAAGCAACACAAAAAGCAATAAAAAACCAAACAGCAGGTAGTAGGGAAAAATCCGTTCGAAAGGATTGATTTCGTTGTACAGAATTTCCATTTCCTTTTTGGTTTCAGAAGGCAATAATTCTGACCCGAATTTTTGCTGAAAGTTTTCAATTCCACTCAAAACCTGAAGCGCGCCGGCAGTGTTATTTTCATCGATCGACTGCAGCAACAGGCTAAACCCGTTTTTTATGAAAATGGAATCGCCACCCGAATATTCTGCGGCATTTTCGCCCGGTGCATACCAGGTATCCTCTTTTTCTTCCCGCGGATAAATGTGGAAAATCGAACCACGAAACACCATAAAACAGATGCTCACGCGTTCGTCCAGATGAATGTACTCTTTCTCCAAACGGTTTCGGAAAGCCGGTGTTTTGGCGTATGCCGCCTGCACCTGTTCAGCAATCCGGTAGTTCCCCTGTGCATCGAACAGTTGCTGAATGGAAATATATTTTCCGTCGATTCCCAGTTTTTTCGCAAGCTCTTTTTCAGAAACCCTGACAACGGGCAGCGATTGCCAAATGTCGGAATAGGTCATCATACTCAGTATCACCTCATCGGGCGAGCGGCCATACAGCGAGTTTTTGCGGCTAACTTTCCTGACGATTTCGCTTGAAAGTGTCGACATGGGCTCAATGCGGCCATCAATGCCCTGCACCCACAATTCGCTGAATTCGGTTGCCACTTTGTCATCAATTTTTGGGATGGTTGCTCCAACACCGCCCTGCGCACTGGCCGAAAATGAAAATCCGGCAATCAGAATCACAACCGTAACTGCTTTTACGGAACTGCTTTGCAAACGACGAATCAGCACCCTGAAATACGAATTCTTATTTACAAGCGAAAGGATAAATCCGACTGCAAGCATAATGTAGCTGATATAGCTTATCCAGGTGCCCCAAAAATCGTGATTCACCGAGAGGATGGTTCCTTTTTCATCCTGGTCGTAAGACGACTGGAAAAATTTGTATCCTTTGTACATCAGTGTGTTGTTCATGAAAATCCGCACATCGCGTTCGATGCCTTCGCTTTCATCGATTAAAACAACCTCGCTGGCAAACGACGATGGCGAATTTGACCCGGGGTAGCGTTCAAGTTGAAAATCTTTTAAATAAAGCTGAAAAGAGAGCGGAATTTTGCGGGCGCCATAAGCAAGTTTCAGCGTATTGTCTCCAAGAGGCACTTTAACCGTATCGGGCAAAACTCCGGAATGCCCGAAAACCGGCACTGTTTGCGTGCGTATGCCATCCGAAATTTCAATCATTACTGCGTCGTCGTGCGTTTCGGCCTCACTTTTGGCCGCACTAAACCGGGCGCTTGGGTAAAAACCACGCACCATAAAACGAAAATCGTCTTTGTTGTATAAAAACATGTTCTTTACCGGGATGGTGTCTCCGGCAGCAAACCGGGCCGCTTCACCGCTGCTCATGGTAGTTTCCTCAAGCGGAGATTCAGAAACCATCAGCAGTGAATCACCCTGCACAAAAAAACGGACATCCGTTTCCCTTGCTGTTTCAAAACCAACTATAAAACCGGGATACTCGAGCAGATCGCTTTCTGAAAAAGTAAACGACTCCATCCCCTGCCGGTCGGGCGCCGCAAACACAAAATCGATAACCGGCTCACCGTTTTTTGCGGCTACCGGTTTTCGTTCGGCATCGGCAATAAAACCGGTCGATTTCACTTTTACTTTTCGCCCGTTTACATCGAATTTTGCTGAAAACTGATTGGGTGTAAATTCTGAAAACTGAACTCCCTCAACTTCTTCCTGTCCGTTGAACCCAGCGTAGAAATAGTCGGCGGTTGACAGCAGGTAATCCGTGCCAGAATTCTCGCGAATATGCATTGTTCCTTCATACCCAAAATAACGGGTAACAGCAGCGCCAATCAGCATTACAATAAATGCCAGGTGGAAAAGCCCCATGGTAAACCGTTGTTTGTTGAGCAACCGGTACCTGAAAATGTTATTCATTAGGTTCAGGGCAAAAAGTGCCCAAAGCAACTCAAACCAAAACGCATTGTAAATCAGCGATCGCGCAGCCGGCGTGCCGTAACTGCTTTCTACAAATGTGGCAATGGCCATTGAAAATGCAAGGGTTAAAAACAGAAATGCCATGAATGACAGGGAAGTTATGAAGAAATAGATTCTTTTCATGTTTCGAAAATTTGCCGGAAGCCCAAAATCGGAAGTTCGATGTATAAATTCAAACGTCTGCCTGCCTCCAAATTTGTTTATAGTTTAATCACAAATAAGATAAAATTTGAGCCGTTGAAAATAATCGTTATTTGGAACAATTCAAAAAAGCAAGGGCAAATTCGGACAAAAAAGTATTTTAAATCACAATTAAAAAAGCAACGGTTCCCACTTTCTGAAAAATCACTCAATATTAATAACTACGTCTCAAAAAATTTTTAACCTCCTGTCGATTCTCAATTCTATAACAAGACGTAAGTCAACATTAGAAAAAAAAAATTGTTTATACTATAAATCATCAACAATGAAAAAGCAAGTATTTGTAATAGGACTTGATCCTTTCAATTTAAAAAAACTCCAACGTATACCCGGGGCAGAAGAATATGATTTTTTGCCTGCACTCGAAATTTCGGAAATGCGGCAGGTTGAAAATTTCGACATGGAGCAGTTAATTCAAACATGTTTTGACCGGATAGACAACCACGGAAAAATAGACGCGATTGTAAGTTATTACGACTTTCCGGGAACGACGCTCGTACCCATAATTGCTGAGAAATACGGGCTTCCGGGGCCATCGGTCGAAAGTATTATGAAATGCGAAAACAAATACTGGAGTCGTCTGGAGCAAAGTAAAGTTATTGATGATCACATACCTATTTTTAAGGCGTTCGACCCCTTTAAAAAAGATGCTTTCAAAGAGCTGGGAATGGTTGCTCCTTACTGGATCAAGCCAATTAAATCTTTCCGTTCTTTTCTGGCTTACAGAGTAAATGGAGAGGCACAGTTTTATGAATACATGGAAGAGATAAAAAAACACATCAACTTTATTTCGGAGCCTTTCAATTATGTGATGAAGCGGTTTAACATGCCCCAGGAATTTGCCGAAATGGAGGAAAAGTGTATTGCAGAAAGCCCGATTACAGGACACCAATGCACTGTTGAAGGCTATGTGCATAACGGAAATGTGGTGGTTTACGGCATTGTTGATTCTATTCGGGATGAAGACCGTTCCTCTTTCGGCCGCTACGAATATCCCTCCTCTCTTCCCCAGGAAATCCAGTTCAGAATGGCTGACGTTTCCAGAAGAGCGGTCTCGCAGCTTGGATTGGACAATTCACCGTTCAATATTGAATATTTCTATAACCAGACAGCAGACGAAGTATATTTTCTGGAAATAAATCCACGCATTTCGCAGGCACATACCGATATTTTTGAAAAAGTACACGGAATTTCGCACCACTACATTATGCTGTCGCTGGCATTGGGACAAAAACCAAAAACCATGGAAATGAACGGCGAATTCAACAAGGCGGCCAACTTTATGCTCCGCACATTTAACAGCGGCACTGTAATAAAAGCGCCAACCGACGATGAAATAAAAATTCTCAGGAAATTCATTCCGGGTTTGGAAATTAAAATACAGGTTAAAAACGGAATTCACTTAAAAGAATTACAGGGCCAGGACAGCTACAGTTTTGAGCTGGCAAATATATTCCTCGGTGGCCGTGACCAACGCGACCTGGTTGACAAATACAATAAATGCGTTGACGGGTTGACTTTTAATATTGAATACGACGAAGCAACTCACCTCCACTAATAATACCGATAGACAATTGGTATAAAATCTTTGCTTTCAAAATGAAATCCGTTTTCTCTTATAACTGACAAGAGAAAACGGATTTCTTTTTAAAATTCAGGAAACGGCTGACAAATCAGCATTCAATGTCATCGATGCCTGCTTC
>CAYUBV010000140.1:0-6957 GCA_964443035.1 uncultured Tangfeifania sp. | reverse complement strand
TCTTTTTATCAGCGCGATGTGCTGAAAGTTGCTCCTGAATTATTGGGAAAAATTCTTGTTCGGAAATTTAGCGACGGGCAGCTAAAAAGATACAAAATTACTGAGGTGGAAGCCTATCGGGGGGGCGAAGACAAAGCCTGCCATGCCAACAAAGGAAAAACGCCGCGTACCGAAGTGATGTTTCGCGAAGGAGGCGTGGTGTATGTGTACCTGATTTACGGAATCTACTGGATGCTCAATATTGTTACCGGCGAAGTGAATGATTCTTCGGCGGTTTTAATCCGTGGACTGGAAGATTTTTCGGGACCTGGCAGGGTAGGAAAAGCGCTTCAGCTCGATAAGTCGTTTTACGGGGAAGACCTGTCAACATCTCAGCGGATTTGGATTGAGACATCAGAAGCTGACGTCAGTTACTCAACCGGTCCGCGTGTCGGTATTCATTACGCAGGAGAACCTTGGGTAAGCAAGGCCTGGCGATTCATACTTGAAAGATGACTTTTCAGAATTTAACACCAAAACAAAACTGTTTTTTGAGATTTGAAAATTTATTTAGAGATTGAAATCTTCCAGGAAAATGGTGAGCAAAATGATTATCATGATAAGCAAAAACATCATGATGAAAAAGCCGACTACGCCAATTTGAAAGCCTTTTTTAACTTTCTCTTTTTTGGTAGCCGAAATAAAATATTCAATTGAATGTAAAAGGTTTTCCGGGGCTTTTTCGTTTTTAACGATGTAGTCTCCTGCCCCTCGCCTCATAATGTTTACGGCTACTTCCACATCATTCTGCCCGCTCAGAAAAATGAACTCAATTTCGGGATGTTCCTCCTGAACTTTGCGCATAAATTCAAGCCCGGTAATTCCATCAAAAGAATAATCGAGCACCACAATGTCGGGTTTTAAATGAATCGATTTTAGCGCTTCTTCAGCACTTTTAAACGTTTTTAGATTTTTAAATCCTTTGGAAGTTAGAAAACCGACGAGTAAATCTTTGTAAACTACACTGTCATTCACAATAAAAATGAGCGGATTCTTAATATTCTGCATAGCACACCGAATTAATAGAATTTAAAAATACCATATTTTTTCGCAGAAATCAAATTCCCAACTAAATATAAAATCAACTTTCTTTGAAAAAAGAACGTTCATTTACAGCTATTTGGTTTTTCAATCTGAAAATAACGTTTAATCGGCATTATCTCCTGAGGGGTTGCAGTCCTCCGCCTCCGCCGGGGCCAAGCAAATTGTTTTGTTGCTGCCGCCCACTGTTGTCAAGTCCTTCAGCTTCTTCTCTCGCCTTTTCCTCGGCCTCTTTTCTTCTTTGTTCTTCGAGTTCTTTGTCCCTTATGTTTTTAATGAAATCAGGATTGGGAGTCACGTCCCAGGCATATTTCCACTCCCAGTTCGAGCGTACTTTAATTACTTCGTTTATGTATGCCACTTTTTCGGGCTGGTATTTGTCCTGGTAACTGCCGGTGTCCCACTTGCCGTTTTTGTTGCGGTCGTAAATAATTTTGACTTTGTATTTATCCGGATCAAGAAAATCAAAAACCACGGTTTTGTTTTCGTCGGCAATTTTCTGCGTAATCACATCTTCCGCCTCATTGTTTTCGAGAAGTTGCACAATAACCTGCCCGTCAACTCCGGTTAATTCAAGGATTACCGACCCGTAATAATCTTCTTCCCGGGTTTTTATCGATTTACTGAATTTTTTACTTGTGATTTCGTAGATATTTACTGCTGCTGCCGAATCGATTTCCAGGGTGTAATTTGTTTCAGGCTCCCAGTTGTGCGAAATCCGGTACGTGCGCCAGGCAACCGTGTCTTTCCGGAACCTGAAATTCAGCGGGGTTTTTAATGTGTCGGCGGTCAGGTACAATACAATCTCCGACGTATCGATGCTTTTTAAAGGTTGCGGCGCTGTCAGCAATACATCTTCATTCAAATCGAATGCCGACGACTGAATGTTGCTGGACCAGTTAAATTGCGGAATGGGTTCAGGGCCTTCCTCTTCTTCTTCGGCTGCTTCACGGCCTCTTCTTCTTTGGCTGGATTGCTCTGTTTTTTCTGTGAAAATTAATTCGGTTGTATCCGTTTTGAGGTAAATCCGGTCCATGGAATCGAGCTGAAAATAGGAAAATTCTACCGGAAAAGTATCCCGGCTGGCCAGCGTGGTGTCTGCGAACCAAATGGTAAGGGAATCAAAGTTCTCATTCGGTTCAGTAATATACCAGTCTTCCAGCTCTTTACCAAGTGGTTGAATGGAAAAAGTGTCTTTCACCGGTTCGTTAAAAACAAAAGTTGATTTATACCTTGAATCCCTTTCTGCTTTTTTCACATATTGTTCAAATAAGTCTTCCTTAAACTGACGGAGGAATTTCGGCTTGGGGTAAAAATGAGTGTGTCCTTCTACCAACAGCGAATCCACACCTGTAACAATTGTATCGGCTTCGGTATGAAATTCAGCCCGCGGAGCAATTACCGAATCCACAAAAGCAATTTTCTCAGCGCTTTCGTTGTAACGCAAATCGTTGTTTATATCTGTAATCGAAAAGAGGTGATATTTGCCGGGAGCAATATTTGTTATTAAAAAATTCCCTTCTTCATCCGTTTCTGCAATATAATTGGGCGTTACGGTATAAACAGCGGAGTCGTGAAGGTTTTTATGCAACATCACCAGCGTTTCTTCCACTGGCTCGAGGTTAAAACTGTTAAGCACCTTGCCGGCAACTCTCAGCGAATCGTAAACATCGCCGGTGCTGAACGAAAAACGCAAGTTTTCCAGTGGATTTCGTTCATTATTATCGACTACCGAACTTTTAAAATCGAGCGAATAAGTAGTGCTGTCTTTTAACTCTTCGTTAAAACGGATGATGAGTGTTTTTGATTTGGTAAGAATCGTCGGCCGTTTTTCCAGCGGCGGAGACACTACCAGTTTTTCTGAAACAGCATCCGGAATAATAAATTCGTTGAAAGTCAGCCGCACTTCCTCTCCCTCATAATTCAGGGCTTTGTAATCGGGTACGGTATTTATGAGCACCGGAGGAATTGTGTCCTTCGGCCCGCCGGTGGGCATACCCTGGTTGGCACACGACGAAATGATGACAATCCATGCGAATGCGGCAACTATTAAATATGGTAATTTATCAATGATTTTCATTGTTCTAAAAAAACGAAGTACAAACATACAAATTCCTGCAAACATTGAATGTTATGGGTTGTTAAATATATGGCAACAAACTGCTAAAAAACCTGAATGTTCAGGAGACAGAATTTCGTTGAATTCAGATAAATAATTTAACTTGCCAATAATTAAAAAAGAAATCAATGGCCAAAAAGAAGAACAAGCAACGCCGGAAACTCAAAAAATCAGTTGCGTTAAATAAAAAGAAATTAAAAAGTATTATTCTTTCCGTTCTTTACGAAAAAGAAGGAAAAACAGTAAATTACAAGCAAATATCGTCGTGGCTCGGAATTGAAGACCCACAGGTTCGCCAGTTGATAAATGTGGCTTTGAAAGAGCTGACCGATGATGATTACCTCGATCAGGTGGCACATGGAAAATACAAGCTCAAAGCAAAAACCGGCACAATTTGCGGTGTGGTTGAAATGCAGCGCCAGGGTTTCGCGTATATTAACAGCGATGAAACGGAGCAGCCGGTGCTGGTGTCAGCGCGCAACCTGAATCACGCGATGGATGGCGACAAGGTAAAAGTTCATCTGTATGCCCGCCGGAAAAAACATGATTTGGAAGGTGAGGTCACTGAAATTATCGAACGTGCCAAAACTCATTTTGTGGGTACCGTGGAAGTGTCGCGCAATTTTGCTTTCCTGGTTCCATCGGGAAAGGCGAGTTTCGATATCTTTATTCCGAAAGATAAACTGAAGGGTGCAAAAGACGGGCAGAAAGCCATTGCAGAAATAATTGAATGGCCGCCAAAAGCCCGCAGCCCGTTTGGGCAGATAGTTGATGTGCTGGGCGATACCGGAAACAATGATGCAGAGATGCACGCAATTCTCGCCGAATATGAACTGCCTCACCGGTTTCCGGATAAGGTGGATAAAGCAGCGGAAAAAATTCCGCTCGAAATTCCAAAAGAAGAATACAAAAGACGCCGCGATTTCAGGGATATTACCACTTTCACCATCGACCCTGCCGATGCCAAGGATTTTGACGACGCGCTTTCGTTCCAAAAACTCGATAACGGAAACTGGGAAGTGGGCGTTCACATTGCCGATGTTACCCACTATGTTACTGCAAATACGCTGATTGAAGAGGAAGCCCAGGACCGCGCTACCTCGGTTTACCTGGTCGACAGGGTTGTTCCCATGCTCCCTGAACGACTTTCAAACGGGGTTTGTTCCCTGCGGCCAAATGAAGACAAGCTTTGTTTTTCAGCGGTTTTCGAAATGAACGAAAAGGCCGGCGTGGTAAACGAATGGTTCGGAAAAACAGTTATTTATTCCGATCGCCGTTTTACGTACGAAGAAGCTCAGAAAGTGATTGAAACCGGCGGGGGCGAGATGGCATCGGAAATGTTAAAACTGAACGAGCTGGCTATAAAGCTGCGGAACGAGCGTTTCAAAAAAGGATCGATTGCTTTCGATCGTGTTGAAATAAGATTTAATATCGATGAAGAAACAGGAAAACCGCTTTCCGTTTATTTCAAACAGGCGCAGGAAGCAAACCAGTTAATTGAGGAATTCATGCTGCTGGCTAATAAACGGGTAGCTGAATTTATCGGAAACCCCGGGAAACAGAAAAAGGCGAAAACCTTTGTTTACCGTATTCATGATAAGCCCGACCTTGAAAAGCTGGAAAATTTCAATGCATTTATTCATCGTTTTGGTTACGGAATTCAATTGACCTCCACCAAAGCAATTTCCAATTCTTTGAACCAGTTGTTGCAGCATGTAAAAGGGAGAAAAGAGCAAAATGTGGTGGAAACACTGGCCGTTCGCTCAATGGCAAAAGCCGAATATTCCACCCGGAATATCGGCCACTACGGGCTCTCTTTTGATTATTATTCGCATTTTACCTCTCCTATCCGGCGTTATCCCGACATGATGGTGCACCGCCTTCTGGAAAAATACCTCGAAGGAGGACGTTCAGCCAATGAACAGAAATACGAAGACATGTGCCGCCATTCTTCTGTTATGGAATCACGTGCAGTAAATGCAGAGCGGGCTTCAATAAAATACAAGCAGGTTGAATTTATGCAGGATCATGTGGGCGAAGTTTTTGCCGGTGTAATTTCGGGTGTAACCGACTGGGGAATTTACGTGGAGTTGGAAAACAAAATTGAAGGCATGGTTCCAATTCGCGAACTGGATGATGATTTCTATGAGTTCGATGAGAAGAACTACGCACTGGTAGGGCGGCATCATAATAAAACCTACCAGTTGGGTGCCGATGTAAAAGTAAAAATATGGCGGACCAACCTCGAACGTAAACAGCTTGATTTACAACTGGTACATGACGAGGATGAAAAAGTTCAGTTTGAATTTTAAGTAGCCTGAATGAAAGAATTTACAGGCCCCCTGTTTGTTTAATATTGCTTTCGTCTGCAAAAGTTAAAAGTTCAAAATTGTTTTTCAGGTAAAATAAATAGTTATATTTGTTTTCTGATTAATGCAGCAAAACAAAACAGATACGATGCAGACTATTACAGATAATGGCACTAAAAGAGACGTGAACCGCGAGAATATTCTCAAAATTGCCCGCGATATTTTCAGCAAATACGGCTATAAAAAAACTACGCTCGACGACATTGCCAATGCCGTGCGAAAAGGGAAAAGCTCGCTTTATTATTATTTTGAAAGCAAAGAAGACCTTTTTCAGGCTGTGATTATGAAAGAAGTCGAAATTCTGGCCCGCGAACTGGAAATTGTTATTAACCGGAATACCGACCCTGTAGATAAGCTGCGCGATTATATTCTCACCAAACTGAAAACTTTCAGAAGCCTTGCTAATTTTTACCATGCCATTGAAAACGATGTAACTGCTGTTGAATTTATAGAGGAGGTAAAGCACCGTTATGAGCAGGACGAAATCAGGATGATAAAACGTATTTTAATTGAAGGTGTACGTAAAAATGAGTTTGAAATATACGACTTCAACCTGGCAGCAATTGGAATAACCACTGCAATTAAAGGACTTGAAATGCCGCTTTCAGCAGGTCATTACGGCGAAGTAAACCTCGAGCGAAGTGTTGATACCATTCTGAAAATTATGTGCTACGGAATTATGAAAAGATAAATGCTGAAAATCAGCAAAAAAAGAAAGGCCGGTTCAACAACCAGCCTTTTCTCAATCAACCTAAACCTAAACTAAACCAAAAACCAAACCATCTGTATGGTGGGTCAAATTTTTAAATCATTCTTACAACCATTTAAACATGTTTTGTTTGAAAAAGGTTTAATAAAAATTCAATTTTTTTTATTTCCAATCAACTCAAAATGAGCAGAAACCAATATTCATGGTCTTTTCAGGGATTTAAATTTTTTCCGTGCACCAATCATTTTTTCAAAGAAGTAATTTAGTTTATTCCCGAAAATATGGATTATATTCTCCTTCTGTCACTTTTTTCACAGCTTCAAGGTGGCCAAAACCGTATTTCATATCGGGTAAAAGATAGCCGCCTTCAATCCATTCGTTCCACGAAAAAACGGTAATCAGTTTGGGTTGGTCCGGATGTTCATCGCAATATTCTTTGGCTTTTTGCATCCAGGTGGCAAAACCTTCGGGCGATTTGTTGTAATGTACCACATCTTCTTTTCCCTTTTGCGGGAAGCGCGGCGTATCGTCCCAGCCTATGGAAACATTGGGGAAATAGGGAATCGAGGCTGCTTCTTCCCATTGTTTTCGGCGTTCCATCGATTCGGTTCCCCACCGGATATAATCTTCGGGGTGCGGGCCGCCCCAGTTGTATTTTGTTACGCTGTTTACTCCAATTG
>CAYUBV010000139.1:0-6976 GCA_964443035.1 uncultured Tangfeifania sp. | reverse complement strand
ATAAAATACAGCAACATGAAAATCATGGGATTGTTTAAGAGGAAAGAGAGAAGAAGTGAGTAGTGATCGGTGATCAGTTAGCAGTGAAGAGACCGAAGAAGTTGACAGTCGCAGGAAGGATTGATCAGATAGCAAAAGGTTAAGGGGAAAGAGAAAGCGGGAAGCAATGGCAAATGCTATTTAAAAACCAGCATTCCCGGTTTTTTTGTGACGATTACGGAAGTGTAAACTCCGCTTCAGCACTGAATCCGCCCACCCAAATCCGTCCGTCATTTTTTTCCATTCTCCCCCGTACCAAAAATCCCACACCTTCTCAAAAAGAATTTGTTAAATCATTTTCCTGAAAAGCGGAGTTTACATGGAATGATTGTAAAAAGGATATTTTTGTCTCTTCAATTTGAAAATAAAAAAAAAGAATAAAATGGCTGACAAGAAAAAAACACTGCTCATGATCCTCGACGGATGGGGAATTGGCGACGGTTCGGAAAGCGACATCGTAGCAACAGCAAACACCCCGTTTATCGATTCATTGCTGGATAAATACCCGCATTCGAAACTGATGGCTTCGGGCGAGGATGTTGGTTTGCCCGACGGACAGATGGGAAACTCCGAAGTGGGCCACCTGAACATTGGCGCCGGACGTGTGCTTTACCAGGACATGGTGAAAATTTCGAAAGCCATACGTGATAAGTCCCTTTGGGAGAATCCGCAGATTGTGAAAGCTTACAATTACGCCAAAGAAAACAATAAAAAAGCACACCTGATTGGCTTGATCGGCCCCGGAGGAGTGCACGCACTCAGCTCGCACATGGTAGCGCTGGCACAAATTGCCACCGACATGGGTCTGGAAGATATTTTCATTCACGGGCTGACCGACGGCCGCGACACCGACCCACGCTCGGGCTACGGTTTCATAAAAAACGACCTCGAAGCGCTGAAGCCGACAAATGCCAAATTTGCATCGCTGATTGGCCGCTACTACGGCATGGACCGCGACAAAAACTGGGACCGCTTAAAACTGGCGTACGACCTTTACACCGAAGGAAAAGGCGAGAAAGCAACGGATATTCTGGAAGCAGTTCAGAAGTCTTACGGCAACGGCGTGACCGACGAGTTTATGAAACCTATTGTGATGGTGGATGAAAACAATGAACCTCGGGCAACCATCGAAGAAGGCGATGTGGTGATTTGTTTTAACTTCCGCACCGACCGCCTGCGCCAGACAACCATTGCATTTACACAGGAAGACCTGCCCGATTACGGCATGAAAACCATGGATTTGGAGTGGTACACACTCACCAATTACAAGGCCGATTTTAAAAACGTCAACGTTATTTTCGACAAAGAAAATGTGGTGAACACCATGGGCGAAGTGGTTTCAAAAGCCGGACTGAAACAAATCCGGATTGCAGAAACCGAAAAATATGCCCACGTAACGTTCTTTTTCAGCGGCGGACAGGAGGATGAATTTGAAGGCGAGGATCGGATTTTAATTCAGTCACCCAGAGTGCCTACCTACGATTTGCAGCCCGAAATGTCGGCGCCAAAAGTAAAAGATGCTATCGTTCCGAAGCTGAAAGACGGGGCAGCGGATTTTGTTTGCCTCAACTTTGCCAACGGCGATATGGTCGGCCACACCGGCGTTTACGATGCCATTCTTAAAGCAATAGAAGCAGTTGATCAGTGCGCCAAAGAGGTAGTTGAGGCAGCACTTTCGGCTGATTACGACGTGCTGATTATTGCCGACCACGGAAATGCCGACAACGCCGTAAACGAAGACGGTTCGGAAAACACGGCCCACTCGCTCAACCCGGTGCCTTGCATTTTGGTTAGCGAAGACAAAGTGGACATGGAACTCGACAATGGCATACTCGCCGACGTGGCTCCCACCCTGCTTTCAATTATGGGACTGGAAATACCAAAAGATATGACCGGCAAAAATCTGCTGAGAAAATAGAAACAAGATGATAGAAATCGGACGCACCATAATCAGCCGCGATGTTTTTGAAAAGAAATTCGTGTGTGATTTGCTGAAATGCAAGGGAGCCTGTTGCATCGAGGGCGACTCGGGTGCGCCGTTAACCGACAAAGAGGCGGAAATTATTGAACGCGAATACCCAAAATTTAAAAAATACCTTTCCGAAAAACACCAAAAAGCCGCTGAAAAGCAAGGTTTTTCAATGATCGACGACGAAGGCGATCTGGTCACCCCGCTTGTGGATAAAAAACAGTGCGCCTACACTTTTTACGATGAAAAAGGGATCCTGAAATGCGCCATCGAAAAAGCTTTTTTCGAAGGTGAAAGTTCTTTCCGCAAACCGGTTTCATGCCACCTTTTTCCCATCCGAATTACCGAATACAAACGTTTCGACGCCGTAAATTACGAAGAACTGGATATTTGCAAACCCGGTTTGGCATGCGGCAAATCGTTACAGGTTCCGCTTTATGAATTTTTAAAGGAACCCCTTATCAGAAAGTACGGCGAGGGGTGGTACAGGGAGGTAGAAATTGCCGCCGAATACCTCGAAAAGAACAAGAAATAAATTCTTCGCACAAAAAAATCCAAACATCCTGCTTCGCTGCCCCGTTATATTTATACACCTTGTACTAAATTAATATGCTGCGATTTCAGGGAGAAATAAAAAAAGTTATTGCTTCCACAATTTGGATTCTGTTTGTGGTGCTCCTTTTCACAACATGCAAAAAAACTGAAACCAAAGAATTGGAAGTTTATGCTTCGGCATACAATTCGCTTCCTGCACAAACCCACCGGGATCACGCAAATGTTGGTGCCTGGGGCGACACATTGAAACCAGGAATGAAAATCATTGCCGTTTCACAGGATTTGATTGAACAGGGACTGACCCGCAACCAACTGGTGGAAATTGAAGGACTTCCCGGAAAATTCCGGGTGCTCGACAAAATGAACAGGCGCTGGAAGCAAAAAATTGACATCTACATGGGAATTAACGAAGAACGCGCCAAAGAGTGGGGTCTTCAAAAAGTTACAATTAAATGGGAAGTGGAAAAATAACCTTAGCTTAATATTCTCCTCCACCACCATAATCCATTCCGCCGCCACCACGGTCGCCGCGCTCGTTCGATTTAAAATTGTTGATCCGGTAGCTCAGCGTCAGCATAACTACCCGCGGTTCGCGGCGCCATTCGAACGAGCTTTTAAAATCTTCGCCATACGATTCGCGTTCAAATTTTGCGGTCCCCAACGGATCGCGCACACTTAGCGTAGCCGATAATTTACGCTCGAAAAATTCATGACGGTACGAAACATTGGTAAAGAACATAGCTTTCGATTCGCCCTGCGCCGACACAGACGGTCCGCGATAAAACGCATTAAGCTGCATTCTTGAATTTTGGGCAAATTTCAGGGTGGTGTTCATCCGGCTGTTCCAATTGGTACTTTCGCGATCGATTTCTTCGCCGTTCAAATCGCCGGTAATCCGGTAATTAAACGTTGAAACACTGGCATTCACCATCAGCCATTCCGTAAAATTAACATTTCCTGAAAGTTCCAGCCCGGTAGAATAATCTTTGTTGAAATTGCCGGAATAGAGATAAAACACACCGTCGTCGCCCAATTCCTGGTATCGGTCGATTTTGTTGCTGGTTATTCTGCGAAATGCATCGAGCGAAATATACGAACGTCCAAACCGTTTCAAGATTCCGAGTTCATAAGAATCAGTGTATTCAGGCTCGAGGTCAGGATTTCCATAGCGAATGGTGTAACGGTTGAAATAAGCCGGATTCGGGTCGAGATCCCAGCCACCCGGTCGGTTAATGCGTCGGCTGTAACTGGCCATCAACTCGTTTGTTTCTTTAATTTTGTATGACAGGTGTAAAGTGGGAAACAAATCAAAACGATTTAGCTCCGACGCTTCCGCGGCATTGGTATTCAAAACCTCACGCAATGTTAGTTCGCCCCGCAGCCCCAGCATATATTCCAGCCTTCCCAGCGCATTGCTGTAAGTTGAATAAACCGCATGAATATCTCTTCTGAAATCGGTAGTGCTGCTGAATTCTTCATTTACAATCCATGAATCGGTAACCGGATCGTAATTTTCAAAGGCAAGTCCTTCCACTTCATTTTCAAGGCGACTCATCAACCCTGCCTCAAACCGGCCGGTTTCGCTAAAAGGGTACGTATAATCCGCTTTAAACCGGAACTCTTTTTCTTCCTCGGTTTCAAGGGAATAAACACGGTCGAGGTATTCTCCCAATTTTTCAAACTGTGAATTAGCCAAAATTTCACTCTCTTGTTCTACATCATCGCCGATCTCAGAGGAATAAAATGCCATGGCTTCAAGTTTATGGCCTTCAGAATTAAAATTGTGCTGAAAATTGAGATTGGCACTGTAAAAATCGTTTTCACGGGCCGAGGTTTCCTCGGTTACCGAAAAAATGTCATCGGAAGCCGGCACTGTATAAGAATACATTTCGCCGTCGCCAAATCGCGTACCTTCAGATTTTCCAGTCTCCCCCGAAAGCGACAGCGTGGTATTATCCGACATGAACCATTCAGTTCCTGCCTTGAAACTGTAGCCGCTGCGGACAGAATTACGGGAACCGTCCATAAAACGGAAAAAGGTGGTGTCATTCGAGTAGGTTTCACGGTTAGAAGTCATTCCCCCGTAACTGGTTTCATCGCGCCAGTCGGCCCCGATAAAATAGTTGAACTTTTCAGTACGGTAATTCAGCGTAAAATCCCCCCTGTACTTGTCGCGCGTGCCTATCGAGGTATTTACGAGTCCGCTTAACCCGTTGAGCGAGTTCTTCTTCATTACCAGGTTAATGATCCCGGCGTTTCCGTCGGGTTCGTACTTTGCCGATGGATTGGTAATGATTTCAATGTTTTCGATAGATGACGAAGGAATCTGCCGCAAAGCTTCGCTCCCGCTCAAAACACTGGGACGTCCGTCAATCAGCACCGTAAAATTGGATGAACCGCGAACGGTTACATTTCCTTCAATATCGACCTGAACCGATGGTGTATTTTCAAGCACATCCACTGCAGTTCCTCCAACAGCGCTTATTACCTGGCTAACATTAACCACTTTTTTATCGAGCTTGAACTCCACCTGTGCTTTGTCGGCAACCACATCTACACTGCCCAGCTCAACCGCTGAGGGATTGAGTTCGATTTTTCCCAAATCGGAAGAAGGATTGTCCGCATCAATTGAAACATCTTTTATATGTGATTTATTAAACCCCACAAAATTTGCTTCAATGTAATATTCGCCAAAATCAAAACCTGAAACCTCAAAGTGCCCGTTTTCGTTGGTAATTCCACCTGTTACAAGCGTGGAGTCTGTTTTATTGTAAACTGCAATATTGGCAAACTCCAGCGGAGTCTGAGTCTCCTGATCAATCACAATTCCTTTAACAACAGCTTTTTTAACGTCGTCATCCGATTCGTTAATACTATATTTTACTGCTGAATTTGCAGTGTATATAAATCCTGTAATTAGGATCGCAATGGCAAAAAATCTTTTCATCTTATAAATACTGTTTAATTTTCGAAGGCTTTTCTTATTCAAAACCTATAATAAGACAATAATGTCTTTTAATAGTTTAATTTGATTTTTGTTAATGAAATGTTAATCCAATCAGAAATATTCACCAGCACCAGTTTTGTTCTGAATATACATTTTCAGGTTATAATTTCGTTTCGGGAAAAATTCCGGCCTGAGAAGACCGTATTGAATTGATTTTTATTTTAAAATATCAAAAAAGCCATTAACGGTTGAATAGTGATTTTGTGAATTTTGATGTAATTTTACGGCATGAAAAATAATTCAGAAATTGAACGTTAAACCTGAACAACATCAATAAAAAAAATGATAAAAAATATTTTTACAGATAAAAGTGTTGCTGAAGAATACGACAATTATTACCAAAATGAACCCGGGAAAACAATCGATAACATCGAGAAAAAATTACTGACTGAACATTTAGCCAACATACCTTACCGGGGCCTGCTGGAGCTGGGATGCGGTACCGGCCACTGGACTTCGTTCTTTTGCCAAAAAGGATTCAACGTTACAGCAATTGACGCATCGGAAAATATGTTGAAAATTGCTGAGCAAAAAAATCCGGACAACTGTAGATTCAAGAAGGCAGATGCAACACAATTGCCTTTTGCCGACAATACTTTTTCGGTAGTTGTTTCGGTTGCCATGATTGAATTTATTGAAGATGTTAATACTGTAATGAAAGAAACAGAGCGGGTTTTAAAACCCGGCGGTTATTTATTACTGGGATGTTTAAACCAAAATTCCGAATTGGGAAAAGCCCGTATCAACGATCCGGTTTTTAAACATGCCCGGTTTTTTACCCCTGAACAAATTCAAAATTTTCTAACCCGGTTTGGAGAGCCTCATTTAAGTTACGGCGTTTATTTTTCGCCCGATTTTGAAATTTTGGACGGAACCTCAAAGCAAGACCTCGCAGAGCCGGCATTTATTGCTGCTTCAGTAAAAAAAATAAATTAAAACAGATGGAAATAACCGTTGAAATTGGGTACTATCCTTTGATGGATGACTATGAAAAGCCCGTTGAAAGTTTCATGGATAAGCTGGCAGAAAACAAAAAGATTACCATTGAGTACGGAACAATGAGCAGCCTTTTAACCGGTCGTTACGAGGATGTGATGGAATTGATAAACCGGCAACTGAAACCTTTTCTGGAAAAATACCCATCGGTTTTTACATTGAAAATTTCGAATGCGTGTGCAGCCTGCAAAACCCCGGAAAGGGATTGAATTTTAGCGACAGATCAGACGCAGATTATTCAATGTTGTCATTTCGAGTGCTCACCCAAAACTTTTGGGCATAATGAGTAAATGACAGAGATGCTGAAACAAGTTCAGCATGACGTACTAAAGTTATTGGATCCTTTTATTAGGAACGTCACCCTGAACTTGTTTCAGGGTCTAATCTTAATCTGTCATTGGCACGAGTAT
>CAYUBV010000138.1:0-6993 GCA_964443035.1 uncultured Tangfeifania sp. | reverse complement strand
CGGTTAATGTATTTTATGAGTTCCGGCTGAACGGTATTTTGCTCTGCGAACTCCAGAATACGCCGCTCTGCCCTACGGCAAACTGTGCGGGCAACATGGCATTGTGCAGCAGCCGGTTTCCCCCCGGGCAAAATAAATTGCGTAAGTTCAGGCAAATCTTCTTCAAATTGGTCAATGGCTTTTTCAAGAAACAGTATGTTGTTGTTTTTAATTGCAAGTTCTGCTGTAATTTCATCTCCTTTCCTGTCGGAAGCAAGCCGGGAACCAATATTAAAAAGTTTATTCTGAATTTCTACCAAAATATTCTTATCCTCTTCATGTAAATCAAACGAACGAATTACCCCGATAACTGCATTCAATTCATCTACTGTACCGTAAGCTTCGAGGCGTACATCGTATTTTTTCACCCGTGTTCCACCTACCAGTCCGGTAGTTCCGTCATCTCCTGTCTTTGTATATATCTTAAAATCTTTTCCCATTAATACACCGGATTCGGATTAATAATATCTGATTCTACTTCTCCGTCTTTTAGTTTAACAATCCTGTGGGCATGTTGTGCGATGTCTTTTTCGTGGGTTACCATTACAAGCGTATTTCCCTTGCGGTGAATATCGGCGAAAAGCTTCATTATTTCTTCGGAGATTTTCGAATCGAGGTTCCCTGTGGGCTCATCAGCCAGTAAAATCGAGGGATTGTTTACAAGCGCTCTTGCAATTGCAACCCGCTGACGCTGCCCGCCCGACAGTTCGTTGGGTTTATGCATCATCCGGTCGGCCAGCCCCACGTCAGTCAATGTAGCAGTGGCCCGGCTTTTCCGTTCGTTTTTACGGATTCCGGAATAAACCATTGGAAGCATCACATTTTCGAGCGCCGAATTACGCGGCAACAAGTTAAATACCTGGAATATAAAACCAATTTCCTCGTTTCTGATTTCGGCAAGCTGATTGTCGGAAAGACTGCTTACGTCCCGGTTATTCAAAACATATTTTCCGCTTGAAGGTGTGTCGAGGCAACCTATAATGTTCATCAAGGTTGATTTCCCGGAGCCGGAAGCTCCCATAATTGCAACATATTCACCACGGTAAATATCGAGCGAAACTTCGCGCAAAGCATGTACAACCTGGGTACCTACTTTGTAATTTTTAGAAATGGATTCTAAATGAATAATTGTATCTTTCATGAAAAAGGTTTAATCATTGGTAGCTGAATAATTAAATTTATTACAGCCTGCTTACAGCAAAAACTGTGTCAAAAATAAAAAATCGACCTGTTAAATTCCAAATGTTTTCTTTTTTCTTTTAAACCCCTGTTCTAATTTTGGGTCAAAACAATTAAAACCAAAAATTTCGATTATGAAAAGCAATCTTTCGTTCGTTTTATTTTTTACACTGATTTTATTTTTTTCTGCTGAATTTTCAATTGCACAGGATGCAGGCACAAATTACTGGCCACAGTGGCGCGGGCCGCTGGGAACCGGCGCTGCGGTAAAAGGAAATCCACCCGTTCAGTTTGGCGAAAATGAAAACCTGAAATGGAAAACTGACATTCCCGGAATTGGTCATGCCACGCCCATTGTGTGGGAAGACAAAATTATTTTACAAACTGCCGTTGAAACAAACGAAGTAGCACCGGAAGCTCCTGAAGGTGCCGGCGGAGGCAGCCGGATGGCACCCAATCAAACCGATAAAATTCATGAATTTTATGTTTTGGCGGTCGATCGCAACACCGGAGAAGTTTTATGGGAAACAATGGTAACCCACGAATGGCCGCAGGAAAATACCCACGAACTGGGAAGCTGGGCTTCAAACTCACCCTGCACCGACGGCAAAATGATTTATGCCTACTTTGGCTCACGCGGTTTATATTGCCTCGATTTTGAAGGAAATATCGAATGGGAAAAAGATTTCGGACAAATGCAAAAACACATGAGTTTTGGCGAAGGAAGCTCGCCGTATGTTCACGGCGACAAAATATTTGTTCTGTGGGATCATGAAGGGGATTCATACTTGTATGCACTCGATAAAAAAACAGGGAATATCGACTGGCAGGTTGCACGCGATGTGAATACATCATGGTCTTCTCCTATGGTAGTAAATGTGGACGGGCGCCTGCAGGTTATTGCAGCCGCTACCGACAACATTACTGCTTACGATTTCGAAACCGGAGAAATCATCTGGACATCTTCCGGGTTAACACGCAACGTTATTCCAAACCCGGTTTACAACGACGGAATTTTATATGTAATGAGCGGTTTCAGGGGTAGCGCCATGCAAGCCATCGATATTTCGAAAGCCAAAGGAAACATTATTGGCACCGAAGCCATTTTGTGGGAATACAATCAACATACACCTTACACGCCGCAACCGGTTTTAATGAACGACAAACTCTATTTTCTGCGTGTGAACAACGGATTTTTGAGCTGCATCGATGCGAAAACCGGAGAACCGTATTATTCACGCGAAAACCTGGAAGGTATCAGCACGCTGTACTCCTCTCCCACCGGAGTCGGCAACCGTATTTATATTGCTGCTGAAAATGTGGTAATGGTTGTGAAAGCAGGCGAAACTTTTGAAGTACTGGCTTCAAACGAGGTAAACGACAATTTTCATGCATCGCCGGTAATAGTTGGCAACAACCTCATTTTACGCGGATTTGATTCGCTGTACTGTTTTTCTGAAGAATAACAGATACAAATCTACGAAGAGGAATAAGCTCCGGGGGAAAACTGTTTTTTCTCCTCCGGAGCTTGTTCCTTTGGAGTTTGCTCAAAATACTTCCTGAATAAAGAAAAACGCTGCGATTTCGACTGGCTCCTTTTTTGCCGCAGGTAACCAAACCTCAAAGGGGAATGTTTTTCGAGTTCAGCAAGATATTCTTCCAAATAATAATCCGGGTTCAATCCTGCCGATTCAATTATCATCATTTCAATGCTGCGGTTCATGAGCTGCAACATCACTTTGATATCGGTACCTTTAAAACAACGCATTTCTTCCATCACCGTGCGGCCAAAGTGAATGGTTTTATTGACAAATGCCCCCAGCGAAATATTTTTGTCCACACACGAAAACAATGTTTTTGCTTGTCCTTCGGTATCTTCTTTCACATCCTGAATATCGTCGAGCAACTGCAAATAAACCCCGTAGCCAAACAGTGCCCGTTCCTGTTCGTAAGTCAGCCGGCCAGCCACCAGGTAACCATCAGCCAAAACCGAAGCGCCGCCTTTCTCAAAACAGATTTCCCTGATTACAGCATCACTCAGGCCATTGCAATTGATAAGCCCGAGACTGCGGGTTTGCCCGTTTTGAATGGCGTATAAACTTTCATAAACCTTAGGATATTCTTCTCGATCGTATTGCATTTCAAACATCTCAACCAGTTTAAAAAGCTGCTCCTCGGTGAAACTGGCAGGAATTACCAGCTCTCCATGCAACCGTTTGTTAAACCTTTTGCTGAAAGCTTTTTTCTCCGCATCCGAAACCGATGCATCATCCAGATAATTATCGCTGTACGGATAAATCATGCTGTAACCAAAAACGGACGGGGTAATTTCCACCGGAAGGCCCATCATTAACTGGATACCGTTCATTATCCAAACATTGCGCATTCCCTGGTAAATATTTTCAGGCGACAGTTCAGGGCCGAATTCACGTGCCCGGTAGAAAAAATCTTTCGATACATTCTTGAATTTATCAGAGAGAATTATTTCAAGCTGGTCTTCCTCAAAATCAAAAACAGTTTGAAGGAATGATTTAAAATGTGGAAAAAATGACTGCCCTGGATCTTCTTTCCGAAGCGAGCGCACATTTTTTCCCGGTTTCATGGCATTGAGTTTCGCCTGGAAACGTTCAAAATTTTCTTCGCGCAATTGTTGCTCTTCAGGAGTGTAAACTATACCAAATTCAGGAAGGGTTTCCGGGCTATTTTCCCAGATATCAACGTTATAATCAATAAAAGAAGATACAGAAAGCATAATTACCATAATTTGAAAGATAAAGATAATTATCTGTCAATTAGGAGATGCATTTTTTAGATAACTGATGCGATTTTTTCGGTGAACGGAAGGTGCGATTCAAAACACATGGTACAAATCGCCAATTACAATATTATTCCAGTAAAAATTCTTCAAGGTTAGCAGGAGTAATCTTTTGTGTGGTTTTAACAGGATAAGCTTCGGTAAATGTTTTTGAAAACCGTGCCTTTTTTTTGGGATTGAGTTTAAATTCATAAGCTGAATACATTCCATCTTTTTCTTCGATAAAATCGATTTCCTGTTGTCTGAAAGTCCTCCAGAAATAACAATTTCCATAAAATTGATTGTTATCCAGAAATTTTATCCGCTCACTTATAATAAAATTTTCCCATAGTTCACCTTTGTCGGTTCGCATTTCAAATTGCTGAAAGTTGCCAATTAATGAATTGCGGATACCATTGTCGTAGAAATATATTTTTTTACCTTTTTTAATTTCATTTCTTGCATTTCGGCTTAATGCGTTTAATTGGAATACAATGTATGCTTTCTCCAAAAAATCGATGTATCGCTCAACAGTCTCTTTATCAGCACCGATCATTTGGCTGAGTTCGTTATATGAAACTTCACTGCCAATTTGCAAAGCAAGGGCTTTTAAAAGTTTGTTAAGCAAAACCGGCTTTTTTATCAATCCAAATGACAGGATATCTTTATATAGATAGCTTCCTGAAAGGTTTTTTAACAGAGTGATTTCATGACCCGGAGTGGTTACAATTTCAGGATAATAACCAAAAACCATTCGTTGGGGCAATAATCTTTTTTCCTCCAGTATAGATGTATGATTAACCATTTCCTGAAAAGAAACAGGATACAGTTTAAATTCCAGTTTCCTGCCAGTTAAGGGTTCATTTATTGAATTTGCCAGTTCCAATGCTGAAGAACCGGATACAAAAAGTTGTACTTCCGGAAGATAGTCCGTTATGCGTTTTAAAATGGTTCCTATGTCGGGTATCATTTGGGCTTCATCAATCACAATCGTGTTTGCATCGCCAAAAATTGCTTTTAATCGGGTAGAGGATAAATTGGTTAGCTGTTCGGATGCATCGGGTTCATCTCCATTTATTAATTTAATGTTTCTCCTGTTGCTTATTATATCCTTAAGCAATGTTGTTTTTCCTACCTGTCTGGCTCCCAGTAAAACAACTGTTTTTTTTAGCTTTAAAGCATTCAGGATTTTCTCTTTTAATTCTCTTTTTATCATTGTTGTTTTTTTTCATCTAAAATAGAAAAATTTTACATAAAACGAAAAATTAAAGGATAATTTTTCGTTTTAATACGAAGAATTAACCCTTAATTTTTAGGTTTAAATCGAAAAATTACAAAAAGTCGTACCCGGGGAACCGTAAAAACTTTCTTTTTTATTCAGTTGGATATGCGATTTTTAGAATTTGCAGAATGCAGAGGGTGTAAGTGTCAAGCGGTTCAAAAGCGTTAGACACACTAAAAAAATTTGACGAGTTATCTCAAAAGACTCCTTTAGCTATTTTGAATGGGTGATGCGATTTGAAATCGCGTCATCTTTTAAGCAATATTGGTATAAACTGCCTGCACGTCGTCGTCTTCTTCCAGTTTATCGAGCATTTTTTCAATCTCTTCCAATTGCTCTTCCCGGAATTCGACCGGATCGTTGGGAAATCGTTTCAGGTTGGCTTTTTCTACATTAATGTTCAGCTTTTCGAGCCCGGCTGCTATTTCGCCAAAACTGGTAAAATCAGCATGAACATAAACCATTCCTTCGTTTTCTTCAATCTCTTCCAGCCCGGCGTCGATGAGTTCCAGTTCGAGTTCTTCCAAATCCAGGTCTTCCTGTTTTTCAAATTCAAAAACAGCTTTTCTGGAAAACATAAACTCGAGCGATCCGGAAGGCACAAAACTACCGCCGGCTTTATTGAAATAACTTTTCACGTTGGCAACCGTGCGTGTGGTATTGTCGGTGGCGCACTCCACAAAAACGAGCACACCGTGTGGTCCTTTACCCTCATAATTTACTTCGGCAAAAGTGGTGGCATCTTTTCCGCTGGCGCGTTTAATGGCCGCATCAATGTTCGATTTGGGCATGTTCTGCGCCTTGGCATTTAAAATAGCAGTCCGTAAAGCAGCGTTCAAATCGGGATCGGGTCCTGCTGCTTTTGCAGCAATGGTTATTTTTTTTGCCAGTTTCGGAAATACCCGCGACATTTTATCCCAGCGCTTTTCCTTGGCCGCTCTGCGGTATTCAAATGCTCTTCCCATGTTTCAGAATTTGTTTTGTGAAAAATTTCAGCAAAAATAGATTTTGAAATTGAATTTCAGGTACAACCTGTTATGAAAATTTGCCGGTGGTTTATATTTTTTTTGGTTTGCACACTTTATCTTTCTTTTTTACCTCAGCGCCGCATCTTTTGCATTTAAACTTCGGATTCTCTTTGTCTTTAAAATCTTTCTTCTTGCAAGCAGTTTTCCCCATATTAAATTTGTTGTTCGCGATGAATCAGAACAACATTTACAGGGTAATTGTTTCTGAGATGCGCTGCAATTTTTTCAGCAGCATAAACCGAACGGTGTTGTCCGCCGGTGCAGCCAAAGTTTACCGAAAGATGCGTAAATCTGCGTTCGAGGTAATTTTTTACCGACTGATCGACCAACGCTTTTACCGGTTTCAGAAACCACTCCATTTCCGATTTCTGCTCCAAAAATTCCTGCACTTTCAAATCGTTGCCGTTGAGGTTTTTAAACTCAGGATACCGACCGGGATTGTTTAGTGCGCGGCAGTCGAAAACAAAACCTCCGCCGTTTCCGGAAGGATCGGAAGGAATTCCTTTCTTGTAGGAAAAGCTGACCACGCGCACTGTTAAATCGGTTTTGCTGCGACCGAATTCTTTTAATGCTTCTGATTGAGTCAGCAGTTTCAAAACTTTCAGCAATTCAGGCATTTTTACCGGAAGTTTCAATCGCGGCAAAAGGTTCTCGAGATTAGCAATGGCGAA
>CAYUBV010000137.1:0-7016 GCA_964443035.1 uncultured Tangfeifania sp. | reverse complement strand
CAAACTGCACCAGCGCTGCTTTGGCATTGCTGGTTTCCATAATGGTTTGAAAAGCAGCAACCATCGGGTTGGTAATGTCGTTGGCAAATCCCCAAAGGGCAAACAATGTAGTTATCAGAATAAAAGGTACCACAACCTTTTTGGGGACAACAGGCTTTTTCGAATGTTTCATTTTACCGGATTATTATAACTTTTTCAGTTTGCCAAAAATGTAAATTTATTTTACATCCGGCAACCTGTGCCTTCCAGTATTTTTATTCTTTTTTGGAAGAAATATTACAAATACTTGTTTTTATTCTCAGACTTCAGTTGTTCAACAATTTTTTTTACATCCTGTACTTTGTCTCTTTTGCATACCAGCGTGGCATTTCCGTCTCTCACAACCACCACATCATCGAGCCCCACAAGTGCCACAATTTCATTTTCAGAATAGACATAAGAGTTTTTGGCATCCAGGAAAATCGTTTCACCGCGGGCAGCATTTCCGTTTTCATCTTTTTCTTCTTCCTGGTAAACCGATTCCCAGCTCCCGAGGTCGTTCCAGTCGAAAATCCCTTCTACCAGGTAAATGTTTTTGGCGTGCTCCATAATTCCGTAATCCACAGAGATGCTTTCTACCGCCCGGTAAATAGTGTCGAGTGTTTGCGGAAATGCCGGTTTGCCGATATCCTGCTGAATTCTTCGTAAATCTTTGAATAAATCCGGTGCGAATTCTTTTACAGCGTTCAGGAAAACGGAAACTTTAAAAATAAACAGGCCGCTGTTCCAAAAATACCCCCCTTGTTCGAGGTAAGTTTTTGCATTTTCAAGGTCCGGTTTTTCAACAAACCGCTCCACCTTAAATTGTTTTATTTTCTCATTGCCGGTAATATCTTCGGCAGTTTTTACATAGCCGTAACCGGTTGCCGGATAATCCGGGGTAATTCCGATGGTAACAATTCCGTCCTTTTCGTCGGCAATTTTTGCAGCCGCCTGAATGGCATCGCGAAACAAACCATGTTCGTTGATTAAATGATCGGACGGAGAAACCACCATAATTCCATCGGGATTGTCTTTTTCAGCAAACATGGCTGCCAGCCCGATACACGGCAACGTGTTTTTGCCCACCGGTTCGTAAATCAGGTTTTTTTTGGGCAGTTCGGATGCCTGACTTTCGAGCGCTCCTGCCTGGGTTTGGCTGGAAACGATGTAAATATTTTCAGGTTCGGTGAAAGTTTTAAACCGCTCCAAAGTAGATTGCAGCAACGATTCATCCCCAAACATTTTCAGGTACTGTTTGGGTTTTGTCACCCTGCTCCGCGGCCAGAAACGGGTGCCTGAGCCACCTGCCATAATCAGTGTATATATTTTTTCCATTTGTATAATTTTTAAACAAAGATGACTATTCCATTTCAATCAAACAAGGCAATTAATTTTCACTCCACCGGGCTCAGTGTAACCGGTCCCAGCAGACCGGCGTCTTTTATTTCCCAGTCCGAAGCATCGAACGGTTCATAATCGATGTTTACAAAATTGATGTCGTGAAATTTTTTCCAGTCGACTTCCCGCCGGTCGAGGTCGCGAATACGGTTGGCCGCCACATTTGTAACTTCAACTGTCAGTTTATTTTTACCCTGCTGAAGGTTATTCACTTTTACGGTGTAAACCGGTCCCAGCAAACTACCAAAATCTTTTCCGTTCAAATAAACATGCGCACAATCCTTCACTTCGCCCAAATTGAGAAATGCAGTTTTTGCTGATTCATTCCAGTTGAATTCAGTGGTATATTTTGCCGTTCCTGCAAACCGGCTGGTTTCGCTGTCGCCCATTTTAGTCCAGGATTTCAATTCACCGGTACTGATATTACCCGGGTAAACCGGACCGCCATCAACAAAATTAATTTTCCAAAGCCCCTCAATTTCAACCGTTTCATTGTTCCTGTAAACATGATTGGGCAAATCCGGTTTTTTACCTGTACACCTTATAAAAACAGAGCGTTCAGGCTCAAGTTGGATACGAACGGAATTATTCTCGTTTTCGGCCAGCGTGATTTCACCGTTGTAAGGATCCAAAAACACGTAATTTCCGGCAGGTTCATTCAGACTTACCCACCCGTCTGTTTCATTTAGCCCGCAGTTAAAAACCAGGTACCACAATTCATTGTCCCTTTTCATTTTTATGAAATTCAGACCGAATCCTGTAATGGCCTTTTCGCCGTCAATTTCATTTTCTGCAAGAAGTTCAGGGATGTTTCCCGTTACATTTTGGTTTGCAATGCCAAATTTGATTTCTGTAAGCCGGGTTGTCCGTTCCTCTAAATTAAAAATTCCCGGAACTGTTTCAGGCAATAATTCATCGAAATACACTTTACCACCTTCTGCAATAAAAATTGCCAGTTTTTCCATGGTTTCAACCGGAATATATGTTGTTTCAGGAATTACAATTGCCTTGTATTTTGCATCTCCTTCAGTTACTATTTTACCATTTATCATTTCACAATTCAACAGTTGCTTATCTGAAATGTAATCGAAAGTGTAACCTGCGCTCATTAACGATTCTGACAATTCATTAATCGGATGTGAAATAAACCAGCCGGCATCTTTGTTCACCCCCAAATGATTGAAAATTCGTCCTTTGCTTGCAGCCACATCAAAATAAGGCCAGTAAATAAGCAAGTCATTTTCAGGAATTGATTTTTGCAAAACCGACTGGCTGCGTTCAATGTATTTAAACAGCGCCGGAAGCTCACGCCAGAGCGGATTTCGGTTATTAATTTGGGTGGATGCATAAAACAACCAGCCCGGCCACCCGGCATCGGCCGGGGAATAGCTGGTGCCGTGAAAAAACATGTGATTGATTCCTGCCAAAAAAAAGCGGTTGGTTGCCCGCATCATGTCGGAAGTGGTTACCGTCCAGTGTTCGTCGAGCCAGGTAAAACTTTCGGATGAAACCAGTTTCTGGCCGGTTACATGTGCCGACGAAGAGGCAAACTTATTCACAAATACATCTACAGTGCCCGGTTCTACGGTGCGGAAAATTTCGGTTTCAGGAATGTCGCTTGCTGCGTATAAATCGAGAATGTTGCCGGGCGAACCGTGCGCCTGGTTACGGTTTAAACTTTGGTGGTTGTGCGCCCAGTCCGTCATGGGCTCAATAAACGATTCCAACACCAGGTCAGACAATGTTTCGCGGTAATCGGATTTAATTCGTGCAATCAATTCAGAATCATCACTGTCGCCGGCCAGCACATGCAGGTATTCCGCCAAATCGTACCCTCTTCTATTTTGAAATTCTTCGGTGAAATTAGTGGTGAAATCGCCCGTGTATTCAAACGAATCGTGAAAAAAGCTGCGAATCAATCCTTCGGGAATATTGAGTCGCTTCCAAAATTCCTGTAAATACCATTCGGTAATTTCTTCATTAAATGTATCGATGGCCCAGCCTTTTCCGCCTTCTGATGCGCGTTTCACCTTATCGCGGTTTTTCACCCGCCCGGCGTAATAAACTGTTCCATCGGAAGGAGCAGTAAAATTCTCTTCCGGACTGAATACAAAGGTTTCGTTGTTTTTACTGGTAAAAGATGCTGCTGCAATTGTTGCATTTTCAGGCATTTCAGCCATCTGTCCTCTATTGAGTTGCTGCTTGTGCATCTTCAGCGACCACAATCCTTTTTCTTCAGGAACGAAAGGTCCGCCGCACCGCCATCCGCTGCCGGGCGGCAAATCCACTTCCATTCCAAGATTGTGCGCCTTGTCAATGGTGTACTTCAGTATTTCGGAAAATTGAGGTGAAAGGTATTCAATTGAACGGTCTTCTTCACCTTGCACTCCGTAAATCGGGGTAATCTCCACGCCTCCGATTCCGGCTTCCGACAATTCATTCAGTTCGCGACTTAAATTCTCCCGGTCGACGGCATTTCCCATCCACCACCAGCGTGTCCAGGGTTTGGCTTCATTCGTTGCTTCGGGCCAGCCGGCATTGTTTGTTTGATTTGAGCAGGCGGCAAAAAAAAGTATGCTCAGCAATAAAAAAAGTTTTCTCAGTTTCATTGGTCAATGGTTGTTTGATTTCGATTTAAACATACAAAAAATCCTAAAAAAAAAGCTCCTGTGAAAGGAACTTATAACAGAATAAGCATTTTCTGTATACTATTCTACTATATTAAAATTTAAATATTGATGATTTTTATACTTTTACCAAATATGATTAAGAACTTTTAATTTTTTAAATCATTGTATTTTTAATAAAAAAATCAACTATGAAGTTTACATTCAGCCTGTTACTACTCTCACTGCTCTCGTTCGGAATGTTTGCACAAAAAACCTATTACACCAACGAAGCGTTGCTGGAGAAATTTATGGACATGAAATTCGGAATGTTCGTACACTGGGGACCCGTCAGTTTAAAAGGAACCGAAATTGGCTGGTCGCGTGGTCGCGAAGTTCCGGTTGAGGAGTACGATAACTTGTATAAGTCATTCAACCCAAAAAATTTCGACGCCGATGAATGGATTAAAACGGCAAAAGAGTCGGGCATGAAATATTTTATTATTACCGCCCGTCATCACGATGGTTTTAGCATTTGGCAAACCGAATATTCTGACTACGATATTGCATCCACGCCTTATAAAAAAGATGTGCTGATGGCACTGAAAAGAGCGTGCGATAAATACGGAATATTATTCGGAACATATTATTCCATTAACGACTGGAAACATCCGTATTATCCGTTAGGCAGCCCGGGTGGCAAAACAAAAAAGAAGACCGGGGATATGGAAAAATTCATTCCGTTTATCAAAGGTCAGACCAAAGAACTCATTGAAAAATACGACACCAAAATTCTGTGGTTCGACGGGGAGTGGGAAGAACCCTGGACCCACGAAATGGGGCAGGATTTATACCAGTACCTCAAAAGCCTCGATGAAGACATCCTGATTAACAACCGCGTGGATAAAGGCAGGAAAGGAATGGAGGGCATCACTGTTTCGGATGAATATGCAGGTGATTTTGCCACGCCGGAACAACAGGTGGGCGCTTACGATATCGAAAAACCATGGGAATCGTGCATTACCATTTGCCGGCAGTGGGCCTGGAAACCGGACGATAAAATGAAAAGCCTGGAAGAGACAATGTCCACGTTGCTAAAAACCGTGGGCGGCGGCGGAAACCTTTTGCTGAATGTGGGGCCAATGCCCGACGGCCGCATTGAACCCCGGCAGGTAACCCGTTTAAAAGAAATGGGTGACTGGCTGGACGAAAACGGCGAATCGGTTTACGGAACTACCGGCGGGCCATACAAACCAACTGAATGGCTTGCAAGCACCCGAAAAGAAAATGCGCTTTACATTCATTTGCTGAATCACGATAAAAAAGACATCGTACTTCCTTTTCCATTTAATGCAAAAATTAGAAATGTGCGTTTAATGAACGGGGGAATACTGACCTTCGTCTATTCAAACGGAACGCTTGTTGTTCAAATTCCTGATGATAAAATTGGTAAGCCAGCAACCACATTTGTAATTGAAACCAACAAGAATACTTCAGATTTTGAAACTGTTGAATTAAACTGATTTTTCAGAAATACCTGCCAATTTTTGGGTGTTCAACAATGGCTTTCCGCAACTTCAAAAAATCGAGACCGCCTGAGTTGCGGTAAACTATTGTGCCGCCTGGTTCCACAATTACCGTGTACGGTATTTGTCCCTGCCATTCAGGATCGAGATTTTCAATGAGGTCATACCGGTTATCAGATTCAAAAATGAAATTTCCATCCAGCGCTGCATTTTTTTCCTGCAAAAATTCTTTCACTTTCTCTTTTTTACCAAGCCTGTCGGTGCTGATGGTATACATCTCAAAATCGCGCCCCATGTACATTCTGTAGGTATCTACCAAATCGTTAAACTCGGCAACACACGGACCGCACCACGTGGCCCAAACGTTTATCAGGCGAAGATTTTCCGAATCGTTTTGCATCAGTTTCTTCAATTCTTTCACCGATAAATTTTCCAGTTCCACTTCCTTTTCAGCCCACTCTTTATCGAGTTTTTTGCGCCAATCGTCTTTCCATTTCCATTTAACGGAGCAGCCAAAAACTTTGGTTTGGGTAACCGGCGGTTTTTTGCCTTCCAGCACAGCCTCTATGGCATTTCGCAAATCATGCTGGGTGGCGGTTCCAATTTTTTCCGAATCATCGATACGGCCCACATACTGCAAAATCCGGTCTTCATCAAAAACATAGGCATGTGGTGTGGTTACGGGGCCGTAAGCAACCGACATTTCTTCGGTATCGCCATCGTACAAAAACGGGAAATTGTACCCCTTGTCGGCTGCCCTCAGTTTCATGTCTTCAAACGAGTCGCCCAAATCGGAATACCCCATTTCTTCGAGGCAAACCGCACTGGGATAGTTCGGGTTAACCTTCACAACCTGAACTCCCTGGCCGGCATAATCATCCTGCATGGCTATAATCCGGTCTTCGTAAGCCTGCGCAGTAGGACAATGCGGAGCGCTGAAAATAATTACCAAAATTTTTGCATCTTCAAAAGAAGCCAGTGAATACATTTCACCGTCAACTCCTTTCAGGTTGAAATCGATGGCTTCATTCCCCGGTTTCAATGTTAACGGTTCCGGATCATCCTGTGCAAAAATCTGAAAACTAAAAAAAAGTCCGAACAAAATGGTTAGTTTGTACATTGTATTAGTTTTGAATATGAAAGTTGTTAAAATAAGAAGAAAATTTCAAAAAACCATTAATCAGGAGATCTAACAGGAAATGAAGAACTTTACTTTCAAAAACTGGATTTTACTTTTCATCGGAATCCATTTTACTTTCATTGTTTCGGGCCAGGAAAACGAAAAACCAAATAACCGGCAGGATTCCACTGCGCTGTCAGGCAAAATAGAGGAAGTGACGGTAACGGCATTTCGCACACCTTATAATTTATTCAACACCCCTGCCCCGGTAAATTTAATTTCCACCATTCAACTGGAAACCGGGAGTGCACTTACCCCTGTTGAAGCCCTGAACCAGGTTCCGGG
>CAYUBV010000136.1:0-7020 GCA_964443035.1 uncultured Tangfeifania sp. | reverse complement strand
CGGATTTCCTGGTAGAAAAGTTCTGCATTTGTTTCATTGTCCATTTCGAGAGCCGCACTTGAGGTTCCGTCGGCATCCCAACGGGCGGTCGCATTGTTTTTACGGAAAGAAGTTACGGAAGTCCAGTAATTGTGTTCATCCCTTAAAAACCGGTAGGTTAAGGTGGCATCCATTTTCTCAGCTTCTGACCCCAATTCTTCGCCCCGGTTCAGCGATGCGCGGGATTTAAACAACCCGGTTTCTTCGTCTTCGTTGGAAATCCAGCGATTCATAAACGCAGTGCCTGGTTCATCGTTTTTTTGATAGTTCAGTTGCAAGTCAATTAAATGGTTCCATGACGGCTGAAACCGCACCGAAAATCGTCCGCCCAAAACATTTTTTCCGTTGAGTGTTCCGCCAAATGTATTTTCCACATAACCGTTCCGGTCGCGAAAAATGCCGGCTGCCCTTACAAAAAGCATATCCCCGACAAGTGGGTAATTCACCGCAGCCTGTACTTCTTTATTTGAAAAATTTCCTGCACCAACAGTTACAAAACCACCCAACTCATCTTCCGGTTTTTTACTGATAAAATGAACAGCTCCGTTCAATGCATTTCGTCCAAACAGGACATTCTGCGGGCCTTTCAAAATTTCAACCCGCTCTACATCGAACAATTCAGAAGAAAATCCACCGGGCTGGCTCACCGGAACCTGGTCGGAAAAAACAGCAACCGACGGAGATAATCCGGGGAAACCAGTAATCCCGTTTGCGCCGTGTATAAAAAAGCCATGGTTGCCGGCTCCCAGGCTTTCAAAATGAAAACCCGGTTCCAATAATGCCAGTTCCGAAAAATCAGTAATGCCCGGATTTACTGCATGTGAACGGGCTGTAACCGAAACGGCAGCAGGAATATCTGAAATCTGTTGTTCGCGGTTTTGTGTGGTTGCAATTTCTGTTTCGAGTGAAGCCCGTTCGCGCTCCAGTGTAAAATAGTGATCGTTGTAACCGGCCTGAAGTGCATAATCGACAGTTTTGTTGCGATAGCCCAGACAGGTAATTTTCAAACGCAACCGACCTGTTGGCAGGTGTGAAAGCATAAATTCCCCAAACTCGTTGGTATGAACAAGCCGGTTTATCCCTTCAATTTCCACACTGGCACCTTCAACCGGATTTTTATCGATGTCGCGTACCAGCCCCCTGAAAATTACCTGGGGCAATTGCTGGTTCGTCTGTTCCACATTGCGGTATTTCCGTTTTACCCGTCCGCGTTTTTTTGATTGTCCTTCAGCAGCAACCACTGCCAGCATTAGGAAAATTACAATCAGGTATTTCTTCATTTTCTTCTGTTTTCGTATTTTTTTAATTTTCTTTTAAAAACTGAATTCGGGAAAAGGTTCAGTTTATCGTTTGAAAGTGAAAACCGGCAATTTCAGCCAGATGGAAAATTCATCGAGGCTGTCTTTTGCTTCATCAATACTCCGGCAACATTTTATGGCAAAAGCAGGTTTTCTTGCTTTGTTCACCAAAAAAATCCGGTAATCACGCGAACGCTGTGTTGTTGTCCGGTTCGACCAACTGGCCATCGATTCTGATTTCACAAAAGGAATCAAAGTAACTCCACGATAAACCTTTACCGATTTCCATTGGCCAATTTTAATCAATCCAAATAATTTATTGTATTGCCTGATTTGTTTTTTATCTGTATCGATTTCTACCCCAGAATAGGAGAATATCACAAAAAGAGAAATAATTTGAACTGTAATCCCTGCAATGTAGGCTTCAAAATAAATAAAACTTGCGGCTGCAATCAGAAAAAGTCCGCCTGCAAAAACAGCCGTTCGGCCAAATGCATTATCAATTTTATTATCAATTTTCAAAAGCCGGTACTTTGTTAGCAAACGGTAAAACACTCTTTTTTATTTGAAAAATTTCTAAAATATATCCGAAATCAAAGTTTGAGGTTCCTTTTTTCGAGGTAATAATGCCATAGCAGATAGGTCGCAACAGAACGGTATGGTTCAAATTTTTTCATGAAACGATTGATTTCTTTTACGCTTGTATTTTCCGACACAAACTCAAGTTCATAAACTGCTTTGATGGTAGCCAGATCGCCGGGCGGAAAAATATCGGCAAAATGAAGGCTCATCAGCAAAAAAAGAAGAGGGACGACCAGCGCCCCTCTCCGTAAGGAAGGTAATACCGAATTGCTTCTGATAAAGTGGACTGATTAATTTTACCCTCCTTTGCTCAAAAAAACGGTGAATATTTAAATTTATTATGCTGCTTTCAAAAAGATAAACTCTTTTATTAAACCGAAAAAGAGATTAGAATTCAGCTTTGAGGGCAACGATGAAATTAATCCCGGACGCCACAATGCCCGATGAATAGGTACGGTACCTTTTATCCAGAATGTTTTCGATTCCACCACTTGCTGAAAAAGTTTTATTGAACTGGTAATTCGATTTTATATTGACTGTCCACCAGGCCGGCGACCACGGATTTCCGTTTTCATCGATGGCATACAAATGTGGTTTGTCCTGCTCGGAAGGGGCCAGTTCATCGTAATCAAAACTGCCGCTGTAATTAACGTATAAATCGACAAACCATTTTTGATAATCGAACATTAGATGAGAGCTGCCGAAAGTTGGCGGCACATGACGTAACGAAAAACCTTCAGAATCTTCTCCGTTCATTACGGTAAGGTTGTTCCGGGTGGTTAAAAATGGAGTAAACAGGTATTCAAACGCAAAACTTCCACCATAAATTTTAGCCGACTCAGCATTTACCAACGCTTCCACATTGCTCAATATACCATCATACATAATCGAGTCCTGTCCGTTTACAGCGAAATCGCGACGAACCATTGCATTTTTAAGCCGGGTGTAAAAGCCGGTAATTTCAACTTTCGCTTTCCCTGAATAACTCCTGATAATTCCCAGCTCTATATTCCGGGCATATTCAGGCTCCAAATCCGGATTGGGAACTACTACATTTCCCGGTTCCGAATCAAAAACTTTGGCTACATCGTCGATATTCGGTGAGCGGAACCCTGTGGAGGCATTAAAATTCACCTGCCACTTTGGAGTAGGATGCCAAACAGCTCCAAAACTCCCGTTAAATGCGGAGTTGGCCATATCAAAGTCACTGAACGGGAAATTGTAAAATGCCTCATCGAATTCGCCACTTAGTTGAGTATATGTGTAACGTGAACCTGCCTGCAAAATCAGTTTATCGCTGAAATTGTACTTATAAGACAAATAGGCTGCGTAGCTGTTGTATTCTGATCCATCGGGATAGCGGGGAGCTATTGTTTCGGTTGTATTCTCGGGTAAATCGAGCGAATTTCCGGAAGAGCCAACATTGTTTAGCAGAAATTCGGCTCCGTAAAAAACCTCGCTTTTTTCGTTAACTGATTTGCCCAAATCCAGGTTCATGGAAAAAACATTCACCTGTTCTGAACGGTTCCGTAAAAACCGGCTGTGCAAATTCCTGTCGTGCCGGCTTTCGGTGTAATACTGGTAGCCGGCCAGCAAATTCATTTTATCGAACAACAGATGTTCGTTATCGTACTGAAAACGCCCCGACAACATTGTCCATTGCTGGGGCCCGTAATACCAGTCGCCGTAACGCAACTCGTTGTTCCGGTAAACAATTAACCGGTCGTAACGCGGAATATTTGTAGTTTGCGAGTGGTGCGCACTCAACACAACATCTATTTTATTATTTGGCCTGTACCTGAATTTCGAAATTACATTAAACTGGCTGTATCCTGAAAATTTCTGAAGCCGTTCATTGTCGTTGGGAACAATATCATCAGTCCCGTCAAACCTTCCGGGCAAAACATATTCAGGTCGCAGGTATTCAAGAGGGCCATCTGAACCCATCCGTAAATCATCGTAATCGGTAAAAGTGGAACTTATGAGCGCTGCCCATTTTTTCGATCCGAAGTTATAAGTTCCATGAACGGTTTTTTCAAAATTGGCGCTTGAATAACGCATTACCGCTTTCCCGCCCTGCACGGGTTCATCTTTTGTAGACAGGTGTGGGGAAAGGGTATTGAAACTCATTACGCCACCCATTGCATCGCTTCCGTAAATTACCGAGCCAGGGCCAAAAATAATCTCGGTACTTTCCAGCGAATTCGGATCGAGGGAAATAATATTGTGCAGATTTCCACTCCGGTAAATGGCATTGTTCATCCGAATTCCATCCACAACAATCAAAACGCTGTTGGCTGCAAAGCCACGAATCATCGGGCTGCCGCCACCTAACTGGCTTTTCTGAATAAAAACACCGCCCTGCGTTCCCACCATGTCGGCCGCAGTTTGCGGATTGTAACGCATAACTTCTTCAGGCTGAATTGTTTCTATTTTATGAGGGATTTCAGTTCGCGATTGTTTCCACCGGTTTACCGAAACAACAATCTCGTCTAACCGTACCGGGTCTTCAACCAGCAAAACCAGGTTTCCGTGGGTAACAATATTTCGCCGGGTGGAAATGAATTTTAAAAATGAAGCGTGCTGAAAAAGAAGCGGCTCATCATCTTCAAATACATCCAGATTTACTTCACCATCTTTATTAGTCTGTCGGGTAATGTTTTCTTCCGATATTACGAGAACTCCTTCTACCGGTTCATTTGTAAGGCTGTTTAATACTTTAATGCTTTGTGACTGAACAGTGCTGAAAAAGACAATAAACAATAATGTAAGGATAATTTGCTTCACGGGTAATTTTTTAAAATTTCTGGGTGAAAATAATCAAAAACTATGCCTGCATTACTTATGAACAATTGAAAATCAAAAGATGATTAAAATAAATTTATTCATTTTTTCAAATGAAATAACTACCTGAAAGGAGCTTGCATTTACCTGCTAAACTATACCCTGGCTCATCATGGCATTGGCTACTTTAACAAAACCGGCAATGTTGGCACCTCTTACATAATTTACAGAACCATCGTCATTGCGGCCATATTTCACACACAACTCGTGGATATTTGCCATTATTGATGTTAATTTATTGTCGACCTCTTCCCTGGTCCATTGTATGCGCATACTGTTTTGGGTCATTTCCAAACCGGAAACCGCCACACCACCTGCATTGGCAGCTTTACCGGGTCCGTATAAAATTCCGGCATCCTGAAATTTATGTTCGGCTTCATAAGTGCTGGGCATGTTAGCTCCCTCGGCCACCACAAAACAACCATTTTCAAGAAGACTTTTGGCATCTTCTCCGCTGATTTCATTTTCGGTGGCACATGGCAATGCAATATCGCATTTAATTTTCCAGGGGCGCTCATTCTCTAAATACTGAACGTTGAATTCTTCGGCAAACTCCCTGATTCTTCCCCGGTGAACATTTTTCAGTTCCATCACAAACTCCAGTTTTTCACGGTCGATTCCGTCAGGGTCATAAACCGTTCCACCTGAATCGGAAAGGGCAACTACTTTGCCACCAAGTTCTGTTACTTTTTCGGCTGCATACTGGGCCACATTGCCCGATCCGGATATGGTAACTACTTTACCTTCGATACTGTCATTTCGTGTTTTCAGCATTTCGCGCGCAAAATATGCCGCACCATATCCTGTTGCTTCCGGACGAATGAGGGAACCGCCAAAATCAATTCCCTTTCCTGTAAGCACCCCGGTAAATTCGTTTTTCAGCCGTTTATACTGACCAAACAGAAACCCGATTTCACGGCCCCCCACGCCAATATCTCCGGCAGGCACATCGGTGTACTGACCAATATGCCGCGATAATTCGGTCATAAAACTTTGGCAGAAACGCATAATCTCAACATCTGTTTTGTTCTTCGGATCGAAATCTGAACCACCTTTTCCGCCACCCATAGGCAACGATGTCAGGCTGTTTTTTAGTACCTGCTCGAAAGCCAGAAACTTTAAAATACTTAAGTTCACCGACGGATGAAAACGCAGTCCTCCCTTATACGGCCCAATAGCACTGTTCATTTCAACACGAAAACCACGGTTGATGTGAATATTTCCCTGGTCGTCGACCCACGGAACACGAAAAATGATAATCCGCTCCGGAATCGCCATCCGTTCCAGTATTTTTTCCTGAACGAGACGTGGATTTGCCACCACATAATCGGCAAGCGATTCAACAACCCCTTGAACAGCCTGGTGAAACTCCGGCTGCCTCGGATTTTTCTCCTTCAGGTAAGTCATAAAATCTTCAGTAAATTCTTTTGGTTTTTTGAAATTCATTACAGTAAGTTTTTAATTATACACAGAAGACTGAAAAAGAAATTTAATCCCCTGAAATCTTCTAATTTAAACATCCACCAACGGATTTTCGTTCATTTAATCTGGATATCATTTCAGGCATTACCTCAAACAAAATCTTTATCTTTGCGGCTTAAAATCAGATTTATCAATAAAATGGAATACAATTTCGCGAAAATAGAGCCCAAATGGCAAAAATACTGGGAGCAGAATAAAACATTCAAAACAGAAGATGACTTTTCAAAAGAGAAATATTATATTCTCGATATGTTTCCTTATCCGTCAGGTGCCGGACTTCATGTGGGACATCCGGAAGGGTACACAGCTACTGATATTATCAGCCGGTATAAACGGATGAAAGGTTTCAACGTGCTGCATCCTATGGGTTACGATGCATTTGGGCTGCCTGCCGAACAATATGCCATGCAAACCGGAACTCACCCTGCTGTAATAACCAATAAGAACTGCGACAATTTTCGCCGGCAGATTAAAGCCATCGGGCTAAGTTACGACTGGGACCGTGAAATTAACACAACCGATCCGGGGTATTTTAAATGGACGCAGTGGATATTTAAACAATTATACAACACATGGTTTGATGAAAAACAGCAAAAGGGAAGACCAATTTCCGAATTACCTGTTCCGGAAGAAATAAAAGAAAATGGCCAAAAAGCCGTCAATCAATTCATTTCAGAAAAACGACTGGCTTATTACGACAATGCCCAGGTTTGGTGGTGTAACTCGTGCAAAACAGTTTGCGCCAACGAAGAGGTGCTCACCGACGGGTCGCATG
>CAYUBV010000135.1:0-7035 GCA_964443035.1 uncultured Tangfeifania sp. | reverse complement strand
CCGGAGTGAAGCAGGGAAAGGCAACCGGATAATTTTCTCTCCGCCCGAATGAAGCGGATACTTTCTGTTTAAAACAAAAATGGTATTTTTGCATTGGTGAAAACAAAAATTTATACCATATTAATTTTATTTTCTTTCCTGGTTATTCTGGGTCACGGGATAATACCGCACCATCATCATGAGGCAGTTGTCGAAGATTCAATGGCTGTACAGCACACGGACGGTGAGCATTCCCATCACCACGGAAATCATGCCCACCACTCAAATGATGACAATCAACAAAAAAAAGAACCGGATTCAAACGACCGGCAAAAAAATTCTTTCCCGTTACATTTTCATGCGGCAAATTCGCATGATTATGATTTTCTCAGGTTGAGAATTAGTGAAACCCCGAATCAAACATCTGTTGTACTTGCATTATTCGCACAAAATATTTCAGATGAATTGTTCAATTCTACTGCTTGTGAACCTGTTCAATTTACCAGGAAGCCTCCGTTAATAAAACCACGGTTTATACCCGGAGCCATAGGTTTGCGGGCACCTCCCGCCATTTCTTAAACCCTTTCTTTTTTTCAAATTTTATTTTTAATCCGTCCGTTTTTACACGGACATAAAATTATGTAACTATGAAAAAATTGATAATTTTTTTCATGACAACTGTTGCAATATTTTTCCTTGCAGCCTGTGGTTCAGGCAATAATAGCAACAAAGAACAAGAGCATGTGCACGGAGAAGAAACACATCTTCATGACGACGAAACACATGTACATGAAAATGAATCCGAAAGACCTTCCGGACAGGAGGAATTTGTTGTTGGCGACACCACGAAAACAGACAGTCTGGATGATCAAACGCACGACCAGGATCACGGTCACAGCCATGATCATGGAGACGACCATCAGCATTAAAAACATTCCGGGTAAATGCGCCCGGAATTTTAATTAAAACATGATAAAAATGAGACAACTATTTTTTGTTGCTATCCTTGTTTTTTTGGCAGGGTGTAACTCAAATCAGGACTCCCACGGCCACACACACGATGTGGTTGGTGGAAGCTCAGAAAATGAAGAACACACGGATGAAGCAGGAACGTTAAGTTACACGCTGTTCTCCGGCAATTATGAACTTTTTGTTGAATTTCCCGCACTGGTGGCCGGAAAAACCAGCTCGTTTGCAGCGCATTTCACAAAGCTGGAAACTTATGAGCCGGTCGCCCGGGGAAGCTTAACCGTTAGCTTAGTAAAAGGGAATCAGGGCATTAGAAACAAGGCAGATGCTCCTTCTTCGCCGGGAATATTCCGGCCCGCTCTGCAACCGAAAGAAGCGGGTACTTATAAACTGTTATTTGAACTTGAAAATGAAACCGGAAATGTAACGTTTGAAATTTCGGCTATTCAGGTTTATGCCAGCGAAGATGAAGCGGCTCATGCTTCTGCTGAAGAAAACGGAGATGAAATTACTTTTCTCAAAGAGCAGGCATGGAAAACAGATTTTCAAACCATGAAGATAGTCCTTCAACCTTTTCATTCCGTAATTCATACTTCGGGGAGAGTAAATATTCAGCCGCAGTCTGAAATAACATTGAACGCTCAGGCGGCAGGTACCGTTCAGCTTTTTTCTGTGTTGGGAGAATCGGTAAAAAAAGGCGAATTACTGGCTTTAATCTCCGGTTCAGGAATCGATAAAAATATGACGCTGAAGTTGAATGAACGTAAAATCGCTTTTGAAAAAAGCAAGTCCGATTACATGCGATCCGTTCCTCTTGCTGAAAGCCGGGCAATATCCCAAAAAGCATTTTTGGATATCGAGGCCAGGTATAAGCAAGATTCATTACAGTACAATCAGTTGGCGAAACTGGTATCGGAAAACGGAATGAAAATAACAGCACCTTCCGATGGTTTTATTACCCGGCTAAATGTTGGAAACGGGCAATTTATCGAGTCCGGGAATCCGGTTTTAACGGTAACTGATCAAAATCAGTTGCTGATTGAAACTTATGTAAATTCATCTGATTTTCAGCGGGTAAATGGAATTTTTGATGCCAACTTTAAATTAACCGGTGAAAACAAAATCCTTTCGCTGCAGGAACTCGATGGAGAGGTAAAAACCAAAAATGCTTTTGTAAATGAAAGTTCATTCAGGATACCCGTGACTTTTTCAGCAGTAAACAATGGAATGCTGATGCCGGGAATGTTTCTCGAGGCTTTCCTGCTTACCGGGCACAGAGAAGATGCAGTGGTTGTTCCCCTTACTTCCGTCATTGAAGAACAGGGACAATATTTCGTCTTCGTACAAACCGGAGGAGAGTCGTTTGTTAAACGTGAGGTTTATCCGGCCGGCGGCGATGGAAAAAACATTGAAATACAATCGGGATTGAAACCGGGCGAGAGAATTGTAACCAAAGGGGCGTACCAGGTTAAACTTGCTGCGCTTTCCGGAGATTTACCACTTCATGGTCACGCTCATTAAAATCAGGATATTATGTTGGACAAGATTATAGATTTTTCACTAAGAAACAGGATCCTGATATTGTTTATGGCTTTTATCCTTTTGCTGGGAGGAAGTTATGTGGCAACGCAAATGAAAGTGGATGTGTTTCCCGATCTTACTGCCCCGTCGGTAGTAGTGTTAACAGAAGCACACGGAATGGCCACCGAGG
Source organism: uncultured Tangfeifania sp. (assembly GCA_964443035.1). Classification (GTDB taxonomy): domain Bacteria; phylum Bacteroidota; class Bacteroidia; order Bacteroidales; family Prolixibacteraceae; genus Tangfeifania. The sequence goes on along the minus strand of CAYUBV010000135.1, from coordinate 4,376 downwards.
AAGTAGAGCGGTTGGTTACTTTCCCGATTGAAACTTCGGTTAACGGAGCAACCAGTGTTCGCAGGGTCCGTTCATCATCGGCAACTGGAATTTCCATTGTTTGGGTTGATTTTGAATGGGATACGGACATTTTTAAAGCGCGGCAAATCGTCAGCGAAAAATTGGCAACCGTGGCCGAACGATTACCTGAGAATGCAGGAAAACCAACACTGGCCCCGCAATCATCCATCATCGGTGAAATAATGGTGATTACGGTTTCTTCCGATTCTGTTTCTTCAATGGATTTGCGAACCGTCTCCGACTGGCAAATCCGCAACCGGTTGCTTTCAATCGGAGGTGTTTCACAGGTTATGGTAATGGGTGGCGATTACAAGCAATATATCATCGAAGCCGACCCCGAAAAAATGGATTATTTTGGGGTGAGTTTTACGGAGCTTTTTGAAGCTGCCGATCACCTGAACCAGAATGCTACAGGTAGTTTTCTGAATGATTTTGGCAATGAATATGTAATACGGGGGGTCATCCGCACAAACAACCTCGAAGATATTGGAAATTCTGTCGTTAAAATTCACAACGGGCAGCCCGTATCGGTAAACGATGTGGCAAACGTGAGAATCGGTGCGGCGCCCAAAATAGGGGCAGCTTACCTGAACAGCGAACCGGCCGTGGTAATGATGGTTTTAAAGCAACCCAATACCAATACGCTGGAGTTGACCGAACGGATTGATACCGCAATGGAAGAGTTGAAAAATTCACTTCCCGGGCATATCAATATCAGAACCGATATTTTCAGACAAGCTGATTTTATTGAACGTGCAATAGATAATGTTACGAAAGCCCTGCTCGAAGGCGGTCTTTTTGTAATGATTGTTCTGTTCTTGTTTTTGCTTAATTTCAGAACAACCATAATTTCATTAATAGCTATTCCGCTTTCGCTTCTGGTTTCTGTTATTGCTTTAAATATATTGGGATTAACTATAAATACTATGTCGCTGGGAGGCATGGCCATTGCAATCGGTTCGCTGGTTGACGATGCCATTATCGATGTGGACAATGTATTGAAAAGGCTCAAGGAAAATGCCCGCCTGCCAAAAATTAAACAGCAGGAAAAACTAAAAGTGATATTCGATGCATCTAAAGAAATCAGGGCATCGATTTTAAATGCAACGCTGATTATTATTGTGGCGTTTATCCCGTTGTTTTTTCTGTCGGGCATGGAAGGCAGAATGTTGAAACCGCTGGGAATATCGTTTATTGTTTCGTTGTTTGCCTCGCTTATCGTGGCAATAACATTAACCCCGGTTCTTTGCAGTTATCTCCTCACCGGCAAAAAGCAACTGGCCCGCCACGAAACCGGCAGTGGCTGGGTGCGCTGGCTCAACCGCCAATACGGCAGGGCATTGGAACGTTCCCTGCATATCAAAAAAACGCTTATAGCGGCAGCAGGCATCCTGTTTATTGCTTCCATGTTTGTTCTCTTTAATCTGGGCCGGACTTTTTTACCGGAGTTTAATGAAGGAATGCTCACCCTCAGCACCGTTAGTTTGCCGGGCATTTCACTTGAAGAGAGCAACAAAATGAATGTGATGCTGGAAAAGGAAATGCTCGAAATGGAAGAGATAAATACCATTGTTAGGCGAACCGGCCGCGCCGAACTGGACGAACACGCACAAGGTGTTTTTTCATCGGAAGTTGATGTGCCTTTTACCTTGAATGGCCGTTCAAAAGAAGATTTTCTGGAAGAATTAAGAAACCGGCTGGGAACCATCCGGGGAATCAATATTACCATCGGCCAGCCGCTCTCGCACCGCATCGACCATATGTTGTCGGGCACACGGGCCAATATCGCCATTAAAGTCTTCGGAACCGATTTGCAAAAAATGTTCTCACTGGCCACTCGGGTGAAATCCAATATTGACGGCATCGAAGGTTTGGTCGATGTAAATGTGGAACAACAGGTGGAGATACCGCAATTGCAGATTAAGCCCAAGCGCGAAATGCTGAAACAATACGGTATTCCGCTGAACCGGTTTGCTGAATTTATAGATGTGGCATTTGCAGGTGAAAAAGTTTCGGAGGTTTACGAAGGGAACATGAGTTTCGATTTAATACTGCGATACAACAACCGGTACCGGGAATCGATCGGGGCGATGAAAAATACGCTGATTGATACCTATAACGGCAAAAAAGTTGCTCTCAAAGAGGTGGCGGATGTGGTATCTGCATCCGGTCCGAATACCATCAGCAGGGAAAATGTTCAACGAAAAGTAGTGGTTTCGGCCAATGTTTCAGGACGTGATTTACGCGGTGTGGTAACCGATGTACAGCATGCTGTAAATGAAAATATTGAACTGCCTGAAAATTATTTCATAGAATACGGCGGCCAGTTTGAGAGTGAAGAAAAAGCTTCCGGACTGTTGTTTTATACATCGCTGCTGGCTATCCTCGTTATTTTCATTCTTCTTTACATGGAATTCCGCAACCTGACGGTTTCAGCCGTTATCCTGCTCAACCTGCCGCTTGCACTAATCGGGGGAGTAATCAGTATATGGGCCACATCGGGCATGTTAAGTATTCCTGCAATTATTGGGTTTATCACCTTATTCGGAATTGCTACCCGTAACGGAATATTGCTGGTTTCGCGCTACCAGACTTTGCAGGAAGAGGGAGTTCTGCTGCACAAAGCAGTAATTCATGGATCCCGCGACCGGCTCAATCCGATTTTAATGACAGCTTTAACAGCGGCTCTCGCACTTATTCCGCTTGCTTTTGCAGGCGATAAACCGGGTAATGAAATTCAAAGCCCCATGGCCGTTGTTATTTTAGGTGGATTATTCAGTTCAACTTTACTGAATATCTTTATTGTACCCGCCGTTTATTATATCACCAAAAAAAAGGAGACGAAACAATGAAACGCATAATTTTTATAGTTCTTTTAGTATCGGTTTCCACCACAGGTTTTAGTCAGAGTTTCGACGAATTTTTAAAGCATGTCGGGCAAAACAATCCGCAACTGATTGCCTTGCAAAAATGGCTCGAAGCCGGGGAAGTAGAAGCTAAAACCGGCATTTATCCGGATAACCCGGAAGTGAGTTACAACTATCTTTTCGGCAATGCTGAAGCGGCCGGCAACCAGCAGGAATTTGAAATCAGCCAGTCGTTAAAACTGCCCGGTTATTATTCTGCCAAATCAGAGGTGCAGCATTTGCAGTTTGAACAGAAGCAGGCACTGGTGCAAAAAGAAAAACTGGCTGTAATGCATACTGCTCGGGAGGGATATTTCAACCTTGTTTGGCTCGGTAAAAAAGAAGCGTTGCTGGAAACAAGAAAAGAGGAATCGGAAAAACTGGTGGAATTAATGAAACAGGGGTTCGAAAGCGGCGAAATTTCACGACCCGCATTTGATAAAGCCAGAATTTATCACCTGAATGTGTTGACGGAATGGCAAAAAACCGTGTCAGGTATTAAAATTCAAAAAGAGCAAATCAAACAACTAACCGGCGGATTGCCACTTGAAAATACGAATTTGGAATACCCCTCAGATTGGAATTTAATGCCTTTGGATTCGCTGCTCGCACGGCTGCCCAATCAAAATCCTGAATTAATAATGGCGCAGTTGGGAATCGATGAATATGAAATGCAGGTGAAATTCGAAAAGATGAACAAACTGCCTTCTTTCGAGGTAGGTTACCGTTCAGAAAAAATACTGAATCAAAAATTACGGGGATTACATGCCGGCATTGAAATTCCATTGTGGAAAGATAAAAACAGAATGAAACAGGCGCAGATTCAGACCGAATGGTCGCAGGCGCAATTCAGCCGGCAGGTAAGTGAACTTTCAGCAGAAGTCATCTCGGTTTATACTGAAGTGCAAACTCTGCAGAATACTTATTTGCAAATGAAGGCCATTGCTGAAGAAGAAAAAATCTCTGAAACCAGTTTTCAACTGTTGCAGGCAGGTCAGATTTCTTTTCCGGAATATCTGATGGAAGTGCAATTTGTATGGGATGCAAAAAATGCTTTCCTGGAAACTGAAAAAAATTATTTTTTGGCAACTTCCAAACTGAAACAACTGTTTTTACAGGAATAGAAACTGAAGATTTTTTTTAAGTTTTTCACTTAATAATATTGACTAAAATGCAGAAAATTCTGATTTTAATTAACGACGGACCTTACGGAACAGAGAAGGCTTACAACGGATTACGTTTGGCCAACCAGTTGAACAAAGCCCACGAAGATGTGGAAGTACGAATCTTTTTAATGGCCGATGCAGCATCGTGCGCCGTAGCCGGGCAAACCACGCCCAACGGCTATTACAACATCGAACGGATGATGAAGTTCTCCCTGAAAAAAGGCGCCAAAGTAAAAATCTGCGG
>CAYUBV010000134.1:5500-7101 GCA_964443035.1 uncultured Tangfeifania sp. | reverse complement strand
AACCGGCAATTATCGCCCTCGGTCCGAAACTGTTTTTCGGCGGTTCCAGTTTTTGGAACAGTTCTTTTTTCCGGGATTTGAGAATTTCAATGTTCCAGTTTTTGGTTCCTTCCTGAAAACCCGGGAATTCATCCAGCATGGATTTTAAATCGCCGGTTAAATTCACGACTTCCCCAATTTGAGCTGTGTCTGCATCCGTTGGTCGATTATCAAAATGAATAAGTGGTACATTGGGCATCCAGTCTTCGTAATTAAATTCCACCGGGTCGTAACCGATTCCAATGACCAAATCTGCTTCGCGATAGGTTTTTGCAACGTGCTCCGACAGTGCATGAAACAACACCCCGGCATACAAATCATGGTTTTCAGAAAGCATTCCTTTTGCCATGGGAGTGAGCACAACCGGCAGCCGGTGTTTTTCGGCAAGAAGACAAACCTGTTCTTTCATTCCGGCCCGGACAGCAGATAATCCAACGGCAAGAATAGGTTTTTGTGCCTTTTTGAAAAGCTGCTTTGCCATTTCGGCTGATTTTGAAAAAAATTCGCCGGGCAGTTGTTTTTCAAGCCGCAGGTATTTTACCGGATTATCCGATTCTTTTGTTTCGGCCCGGCCAATTCCTGCTGGAACACCCAAATGTACCGGTCCCGGAACTTCTGAAACGGCAATGCCGGCTGCTTTTAAAATCATTTCATCGATGGTATCAGGAGATAAAGTAGTGGTCCATTTTGTGATGGGACGAAACAGTGCCTGGTGTTCGATATTCATCTGAACGGTTCTGTATTTTAGATGTTCCGGCATTTCGTCGGTAAATGCGAGCAGCGGAAAACGGTCGAGCAAAGCGCAGCCCACACCTGTTGAAAGATTAGTTGCGCCGGGGCCGAAAGTTCCAAAACATGCTCCGGGATTTCCGGTCAGTTTGCCACAGACCGCCGCCATAAAAGCAGCCGCTCCTTCATGGCCCGTCAGTACAAAATCGATTCCTTCTTCTTCGCGCAGCGCCTCGATGTAATCAGTCATGTTTCCGCTGGGGACTCCAAAAACATAGCGAACCCCGATTTCTTTGAGGGTGTGGGCAAATTTTTGAGCAATTGTTGGCATGGCAAATTTTATGAAATCATTTTAACAACTTCATCCAAATCGACATCGGGCCGGGTAATTTCGTATTTGGCCTGCTTGTAAAATTTATTTCTTTTCCGAAGGGTTTCATCGATGAAATCAATCAGTTCTTCACGCGATTTTCCCTTGATTAACGGACGTTCGGTTTTCGATTTTAATAAACGGGTGGCCAGAATTTTTGGATGAATGTTGAGATAAATGGTTTTTCCGGTGCGGTTCATCAAATCAATGTTATCGAAAAAGCACGGTGCGCCGCCTCCGGTTGCAATCACAATGTCAGTAAATTCGGCCAGTTCTTCCAGCGCTTTTCTTTCCCGCTGACGGAACTCTTCTTCGCCGAATTCTTCAAAAAGCTGTGGGACGGTTTTGCAGTTTCGTTTTTCAATGTAATGGTCCATGTCGATAAACTGCAGTCCCATATGTTTTGACAGCCTTTTTCCCAGCGTCGATTTTCCGCAGCCCATATATCCAATCAGGTAAATTC
>CAYUBV010000134.1:0-5400 GCA_964443035.1 uncultured Tangfeifania sp. | reverse complement strand
CGACATCTGACTTTTATCGTCATCTTTCCCCGGGCGTTTTACTTCAAACGGAATGTCGTCATTTCCGTTTTTTGCGCTGTTTTCATCATCGTCTTCCAAATCCGGTTTTTGGTCTTCGTCTTTTATTACGGGTTCCACTTCTTTTACATTCTCGATTTTGTAGTTTGAAAGCCGTTTCCCTTTGGCTTTCCACGATTTTACTCCGATATACTCCTCTACTTCAATAATTTCGTTTTCGCGGTCGGAGTGTTGTCCGCCAAATTCAATTTCGAAGCGCGGATAGCGCACCCAGGTTATGCTGATGAGTTTGTTATCCGGATTATCGCCAATGAAACGGATGCGTTTCCCTTCCACTTCGTCAATCTCAAACCGTTTCACGTAGTAAAATTTTTGTTCGTCGTCGTAATAAACAACCGAAAGGATTTTTCCGCTGTCGAATTTTTCGATGGTGAGAATATCCGGGTCGAAGTGATTGCTCAAATCGAAATTGTACAACTGGTATTCCCCGTTTTTGTATATGGCCAGGATTTTGTCTTCGCCTGAAAATTCGCCAAGGTACTTGCCCCGGTTTTCGGCATTAAGGCGCAGAACATCGCTGTCGAACCAGATTTTTCGTCCGCCAAGCGTGGATACTCCCTTCTCTTTGAGCGCTATTTTATACACGTCGTGTTTGGTGAGAATATTTCCCATGGACTGGCGGCCTTTAATTGCCAGATCTCCCATATCCACCTCGAACGCCAGTTTTTTGATTCGTGGTTTCGGTTTCAGCAGAATTTTCAGCACTTCGGCTTCACCGTTCGGATTGGCCGAGAAATAGGTCACCCTCGAGCCTTTTGTGCCTTTTGTCAGGTCGTATTCCTTGTCGCGTGTTACGCCGGTTACGGCAAACCGTTTCATGTACGAGAATCCGGTTTTTCCGTCGCGGTAAACGGTATTGTAAATTGTTCGTTTGTCGTTCCTTTTGAAAACGGCAATGTGCAGCGGATTTTTCCCGATAAATGCCTTTTCCGCAACTTTGGTTACAAAATAAGTCCCGTCGCGGCGGAAAACAATAATGTCGTCGATATCGGAACAATCGCATACAAATTCCTCTTTTCTGAGGCTTGTTCCCATAAATCCTTCCTTGCGGTCGACATACAGTTTTTCATTTTTCACCACCACTTTCGAGGCCTCGATGTTCTCGAAACTCCTGATTTCGGTTTGCCGTTCGCGGCCTTTTCCGTACTTGCTTTTCAGGTGGCTGAACCATTTGATGGTAAACGGAACGATGTTTTCGATGTTGTTGACCACCTCGTCGATTTCGTCTTCGATGGCCAGGATGTTTTCGTTGGCTTTATCCTTGTTGAATTTCAGGATACGGGCCATTCGCAGTTCCATTAGTTTGAGAATGTCGTCGCGGTTAATTTCCCTTTTGAATTGTGGTTTCCAGGGTTCCAGACGTTTGTCCACATGGGCGACAGCCTCGTCCATGTTTGCTGAATCTTCAAACTCCTTATCTTTATAAATACGTTCCTCGATGAATATTTTTTCGAGCGATGAAAAATGCCAGGCCTCTTCCAGTTCCCCTTTCCTGATTTCCAGCTCCAGTTTCAGCAGGTTCAGGGTGGCGTCGGCAGAGCGTTTCAGTATTTCTTTTATGCCTATAAAAAGTGGCTTGTCGTTATCGATAATACATGCATTGGGCGAAAGCGAAACTTCGCAATCGGTAAATGCATAAAGTGCATCAATGGTTTTATCAGACGAAACGCCGGGCGTCAGATGTACCAGAATTTCCACGTTTTCAGCGGTGTTGTCGTCAATTTTTTTGACTTTTATTTTCCCTTTGTCGTTGGCTTTAATAATTGTTTCAATGAGCGAGGTAGTTGTTTTACTGAAAGGAATTTCAGTAATGGCCAGCGTTTTATTATCGCGCTTTTCGATTTTGGCCCGGATTTTTACTGAACCGCCGCGAATGCCGTCGTTGTATTTGCTGAAATCGGCCATTCCGCCCGACGGAAAATCGGGGTAAAGTTCAAAATCTTCTTCTTTCAGATAAGCGATGCATGCATCGAGCAATTCATTGAAATTGTGCGGAAATACTTTCGATGCCAGCCCCACAGCAATTCCGTCGACTCCCTGGGCAAGCAGCAGCGGGAACTTCACGGGTAAAGTCACCGGCTCTTTTTTGCGGCCGTCGTAGGCCAGTTTCCACTCAGTGGTTTTTGGGTTGAAAACCACTTCGAGGGCAAATTTCGTGAGCCGCGCTTCGATGTAACGTGGTGCTGCCGCTCCGTCGCCGGTTAGCGGATTGCCCCAGTTCCCCTGGGCATCGATGAGCAGATTTTTCTGCCCCAATTGCACAATGGCATCACCGATAGACGCGTCGCCGTGCGGATGGTATTGCATGGTTTGCCCGATGATGTTGGCCACTTTTGTGTACCGGCCATCATCCATTTCGCGCATGGCGTGCATTATGCGGCGCTGCACCGGTTTCAGTCCATCGTTCACGTACGGAACTGCGCGTTCCAGAATTACGTACGATGCATAATCGAGAAACCAGTCGCGATACATACCGGGCAGGTAGGTTATCTCTTCCTTAATGCGTGTCGGGATATTGTCCTGTGGTTCCTGATTTTTAGCGTTTTCTTCTGCCATTAGGCTACCTCGTCTTTTTCAACGTATAAATTATCAATAATAAAATCCTGGCGGTCGGGGGTATTTTTTCCCATATAAAATTCAAGCATTTGCGAAACTGAATCGTGTTTTCGCATCATCACCGGGTCCAGCCGGATATCATTGCTAATGAAATTTTTAAATTCACCGGGCGATATTTCTCCCAGCCCCTTAAACCGGGTGATTTCGGCTTTTCCTTTTAATTTTTTTACGGCTTGCCTTTTTTCTTCTTCAGAATAACAATAATAGGTTTTTTGTTTGTTCCGCACCCTGAAAAGCGGCGTTTGCAAAATAAATACATGTCCTTTCCGGATAAGATCCGGGAAAAACTGCAGGAAGAATGTAATGAGCAGCAACCGGATGTGCATTCCGTCTACGTCGGCATCGGTGGCAATTATTATCTGGTTGTAACGAAGGTCTTCGAGGCTCTCTTCAATGTTGAGCGCTGCCTGCAGTAAATTAAATTCTTCGTTTTCGTAAACCACTTTTTTGGTCAGGCCGTAGCTGTTAAGTGGTTTTCCGCGCAGGCTGAAAACAGCCTGGGTGTTTACATCGCGTGATTTTGTGATGGAGCCACTTGCAGAATCACCCTCGGTAATGAAAATACTCGACTCTTCAGCCCGCGGATCTTTGTCATCGAAATGAACGCGGCAGTCGCGCAGTTTTTTATTGTGCAGGCTCACTTTTTTTGCCCGCTTTTTTGCCAGTTTTTTTATGCCTGAAATCGCTTTTCGTTCGCGTTCCGATTCCACAATACGCCTCAATAAAACTTCAGACGTTTCCTGATTTTTATGCAGGTAATTGTCCAGTTCTGTCTGTAGAAAATTTCCGACGTGGGCCCGGACAGAAGGTCCTTTCGGGCCAATATCTTTTGAACCAAGTTTGGTTTTTGTTTGCGATTCAAAAACCGGTTCTTCCACTTTAATGCTCACTGCGGCCACAATGGAGGCACGGATATCGGATGGATCGAAATCTTTTTTGTAGAAATCGCGAATGGTTTTTACATAAACCTCGCGGAATGCCTGCAAATGCGTTCCTCCCTGCGTGGTGTGCTGTCCGTTAACAAACGAGAAATAATTCTCGCCGTAGAGGTTCCCGTGTGTAATGGCTATTTCAATGTCTTGCCCCTTCAGGTGAATTACCGGGTAGAGCGGATCTTCATCGATGTTTTCATCCAGCAGATCGCGCAGTCCGTTTCTCGAGTAAAAACGCTCTCCGTTGAATTCAATCGTCAGTCCGGCATTCAGGTACGTGTAGTTTTTGACCATGTTAATTACATAGTCGTTAATGTAATGGAAACTGCTGAAGATTTCCGGATCGGGCTCAAAGTAGACCAATGTTCCGTTGGGGTCGTCGAGTCCTTTTAAATCCTGCTCGTCTTTGATTATACCTTTGCTGAATTCTGCCTCCTTGGCTGTTCCTTCTCTTACTGAGCGGATTAAAAATTTTTCAGCCAGTGCATTTACCGCCTTGATTCCAACGCCGTTCAAGCCCACTGATTTTTTAAATACCTCGGAATCGTACTTGGCGCCGGTATTCATTTTGCTGGCAGCGTCAACCAGTTTGCCAAGCGGTATCCCCCGTCCGTAATCACGGACTGTAACTTTGTCTTCGTCGATGTCGATGCTGATTTTTTTCCCGTGGCCCATCATAAATTCATCCACAGAATTGTCGAGCACTTCTTTCAGAAGAACATAAATTCCATCGTCGGCAGAAGAACCGTCGCCCAGCTTGCCGATGTACATGCCCGGCCGCTTTCTGATGTGTTCCTGCCACTCGAGTGTTCTAATCGTTCCTTCGTCGTAATTCGGAGTCATATTCCTTGAAATTTGGCACAAATATAACGAAAACAACGTTCTGAAGTATGGCTGGTGCAGTACCAATAACTAACACCGGATAGTTGAAAAAGTATGGATAACTTATTGGCTGACAACTTGCAGGCGTAACTTTGAATCGTCGGTTTCACGGCAATTATTGTTGTGGGGTTAAACATGTAATATATTGTATATTAGCTGGTTAATTCAGTTTGAATTTGTGGTTTTAGATTTTTTTCAGTAATAATTTTTCAATCACTTCCGGAAAATGTTTGTATTCCAGTTCATGCACTTTTTGGGCTACTTTTTCCGGTGTATCCCCGGGTTTTACCGGGCATTTTGCCTGGAAAAGGATTTCTCCGTCGTCATAAACCGGGTTTACAAGGTGGATGCTAATTCCTGATTCAGTCTCACAATTTTCAACAACCGCGCGGTGAACTTTCATCCCGTACATTCCTTTTCCGCCGTATTTCGGAAGCAATGCGGGATGTATATTAATGATGTCGAAATTTCTGATGAGGCTTTCAGGAATCAGCCATAAAAAACCGGCAAGCACAATTAAATCAATTTTTCTTTCTTTCAGTTTTTGGGCGATTTCTCCTGTTTCGTTCAATTCGCGGCGCGTAAAAACAAAGGTTTCTACCCCCAGCTTTTCGGCCCGCTTTAGTGCAAAGGCATCCGGTTTGTTGCTCCACAAAGAGTCGATTTTAATTTGTTCACTGTCAGCGAAATATCTGATGATATTTTCGGCATTTGTTCCTGATCCGGAAGCAAATATTGCAATTCTCTTAACATTCATTTTATATTAACTTTTTGTATTGGAACATTTGAATAAGATGTTCAAATTTAGGATATTGCAAATCTTTCTTTTGATCACATAAACATCTTTTTTATATTTTTTCTTTGAAATATAAACCGTAAATGTATTACTTTG
>CAYUBV010000133.1:0-7228 GCA_964443035.1 uncultured Tangfeifania sp. | reverse complement strand
AAAAAATCAAAATTGGAAGCACTATCTCCATCAGCATTCATTCAACATTTTAAAAAGTAATTTATTTCAATTTGAATTATGAATATAAGAATATCTCTGCTTATAGTTTGTATTATAGGAATCATTTTTTCCATTAAGGCTCAATCAACTGATTTTCCTCAACAGGAAATCCCTGCCAATTACGGTTACATTGTTGAAATCGGCCAGCAAATGCCCGACATAGAAATGACACTGACAGACGGAACAAAAATTACTACTGCCGATTTGAAAGGAAAAGTTGTGATGCTCCAGTTTACAGCAAGCTGGTGCGGAGTGTGCCGCAGAGAGATGCCACACATCGAAAAGGAAATCTGGCAAAAACACAAGGACAACAATGATTTTGTGCTTATCGGCGTCGATTTGGACGAGCCTCTGGATAAGGTAAAAAAGTTTGCCGGCGATATGAAAATCACTTATCCGCTTGCGCTAGATCCCGGAGGTGAAATTTTTTACACTTTTGCAGCACAGGGAGCCGGAGTAACCAGGAATGTGATTATCGAACGGTCGGGGAAAATCGTTTTCATGACCCGGCTGTTTAAAGAAGAAGAGTTTAATGAAATGGTAGAAGTGATTGATTTGTTGTTAAGGAATTAGTTGCTGGTTTCTTGTTCCTGTATTAAAACAAGAATCACTGATCTTTCTTCAGTAATAATTAAAAAAATGAGCAGTTATCTGGATTTAGACATTTACAAAGAAGCTTTTAAGCTATCTATTAAGGTGCACAGATACAGCTTAAAACTCCCTAAATTTGAACTTTATGAACAGGGAAGTCAGGTTAGAAGATCCTCCAAAAGCATAAAAGATCAAATTGCTGAAGGTTATGGAAGAAGGAGATACAAAGCAGATTTTATTAAATTTCTTGTTTATGCCCAGGCCTCAAATGATGAATGTCTAAATCAAATTAATACACTAATTGAATTATATCCGGAAATGAAAGAATGGTTAGGTTTTAGAAAAGAATATAACACACTTGGAATGAGAATCAATAAATTCATTCAATACGTAGAAAATAATTGGAAAACATAAACCAGTAACAAGCAATCAGTAACAAGCAACCAGGTTATGAAAATAGTCATCATAAAATACAACGCCGGGAATATCGAGTCAGTCTATAATGCGCTGAACAGACTGGACGTAAATGCAGAAATTACAGCCGATCATGAAAAAATCAGGAAAGCTGATAAAGTTATTTTTCCGGGCGTGGGCGAAGCCAGCACCACCATGGAGCACCTGCGAAAACATCAGCTCGACGAACTGATTGTTTCACTCAAACAGCCGGTGCTGGGAATTTGCCTGGGTCTGCAGCTCATGTGCTCACACTCAGAAGAGGGCGATACAAAATGCCTTGGCATTTTCGATGAAAAAGTAAAACGGTTCATTCCAAAACCCGGAGAAGAATACAAAACAAAAGTCCCGCACATGGGCTGGAATGCCATTTCAAATTTAAAAAGCAATCTGTTTACAGAAGCACAGGAAAACCAGTATGTTTACTTTGTTCATTCCTTTTATGCCGGACTGGGTGAGGATACTGCTGCTACTTGTAATTACATTGTTCCTTTTAGTGCCGCCCTGCAAAAAGGTAATTTTTATGCCACACAATTCCATCCTGAAAAAAGTGGTTTGGTGGGTGCTGAAATCCTGAAAAACTTTTTAAACCTTTAATTCGTACACTTGAATCTTATGGAAAAAATAACCATCATAAAAGTAGGCGGGAAAGTTGTAGAAGATTCTGAATCGATGAAATCCCTGCTTGACCAATTCACCCGAATTTCGAGTCATAAAATACTGGTGCATGGCGGTGGCCGGACGGCCACCGAAATGGCTGCAAAACTGGGCATTGAGAATCAATTAATTGATGGCCGCCGCATCACCGGAAAATCAATGCTTGAAGTAGTTACCATGGTTTACGGCGGCCTGGTGAATAAAAAAATTGTAGCCGGATTGCAGGCACGTGGTTGCAATGCCATCGGCTTAACAGGAGCCGACCTGAATTTAATTAGTGCGGTTAAACGACCGGTTGGCGAAATCGATTACGGATATGTGGGCGACATCGACGATATAAACAGCCGCGAAATCAGGATGCTGATTGACGAAAACGTAGTTCCGGTTGTAGCTCCACTCACCCACGACGGCAAAGGAAACCTTTTGAATACCAATGCAGATACGATCGCATCGGAACTGGCAAGTGAGCTTGCAACCTATTTTAATGTGTTCCTGTTTTATTGTTTCGACAAAAAAGGTGTTCTAACAAATCCTGAAGATGAAAGCAGCGTAATTTATGAATTGAATGCTGAAAACTACAGTCAGTTAAAACAGGCCGGCACAATCAGCACAGGAATGATCCCAAAACTCGACAACGGTTTCAGGGCCAAACGGAGTGGTGTGAAGGAGGTACTTATTACCAACACCGAAAATATTTCCACCGGCCGGGGCACACGTTTGATATAAACATCTATCACAGAAAAAAGCTGACATATCTCAAATCCGTCAAAAAAAAGAGTATCTTTGCCAAAATTCAGATTTGAGAATTTGCGCATTTATTTACTAATTTCACAATTCCACCCCCCGGCTATTAGTTATCACTGCACTCTTTTTTAAATCCGGTTTAAAAGTTTTATATGCTGAAATGGAAAAAGTAAAATAAAAAATTCAGCGGGTAAAACGCAACATTTTAAATATTTATTACAATGAACATTTATGTAGGAAACCTTGATTTCAAGGTAGAAGAAAACGACCTCCAGGAGGTATTTCAAGAGTATGGATCAGTAAGTTCAACTAAAATTATTACCGATAAATTTACCGGAAGAAGTAAAGGCTTTGGCTTTATTGAAATGGATGATAACGATTCAGCAAACAAAGCAATCAGCGAATTAAACGGGTCTCAGCTCGAAAACCGCGACATGGTGGTGAATGAAGCCAGACCACGGAAAACAAATTATTAAACAGAAAAGAAAAAGAATTATGAATACCGGAAAAGTAAAATGGTACAACGAAACCAAAGGTTTTGGTTTTATTGAAACCGAAAACGGAGATGATATTTTTGTTCACCGCAGTGGACTTACCAACTCATACGATGGTCTTGAACCCGAGCAACAGGTGGAATATGAAGCCAAAAGCGGAGATAAAGGACTATTTGCAGTTAACGTAAAACCAACAAATTAAAATCCAATTTGAAACCATTTAATATTGGAGAATTGAAAATACCCGTTCCAGTCATTCAGGGTGGAATGGGTATTGGCATTTCTTTATCGGGGCTTGCATCCGCCGTGGCCAATAACGGTGGTATCGGGGTTATTTCAACGGTAGGAATCGGATTTATCGATAAAGATAAAATCGGCAACCTGCGCAATCGGCACATTGATGCAATTCGCGAAGAAATCAGAAAAGCCCGTGAAAAAACCCAGGGAGTTTTGGGAGTAAACATCATGTCGGTACTTACCAATTTTTCAGACATAGTTAAAACTTCCATCGAAGAGGGAATCGACATTATTTTTTCAGGCGCCGGCCTGCCTCTCGATCTTCCAAAATATTTGGAAGAAGGAATTAAAACAAAGCTGGCACCCATTGTTTCTTCAGCGCGGGCAGCATCCTTAATCTGCACAAAATGGAAACAAAATTTTAATTACCTGCCCGATGCACTGGTTGTTGAAGGCCCAAAAGCCGGAGGTCACCTGGGATTCAAACCCCATGAGATTGAAAGTGAAAAAAACACCCTCGAAAACCTCGTTTCGGACGTGCTGAAAGTTGCCCGCGAAATGAAAGAAAAATACAACAAAGATATTCCGGTTATTGCTGCCGGCGGGATTTACTCGGGCAGCGATATGTTTAAAATAATGAAACAGGGAGCATCGGCGGTGCAACTGGGAACCCGCTTTGTTGCCACCGAAGAATGCGACGCTTCGATTGAATTTAAAAATGCTTTTATTCAGGCCGGCGATAATGATATTGAAATTATTAAAAGCCCGGTGGGTATGCCGGGGCGTTCCATTTCAGGCACTTTTCTTCGTGAAGCTAACGAAGGAAAAAGAAAACCTGAAGTATGCCTGTACAACTGCATAAAATCATGTAACCCTAAAACAACTTCGTTTTGCATTGCCAGCGCATTGCTGGCTGCATACAAGGGAAACCTGGCCGATGGTTTTGTTTTTACAGGATCGAATGCCGCAAAAGTAAAACAGATTACATCGGTAAAAAATGTTTTCAGGGATTTGCAAAACGAATACAAAGAAGAAGAAAATAACAACTAATTATTTTTGAATGAGGCAATTAAAAATTACAAAACAAATAACGCAACGCAACGACGACACCATTAACCGGTATTTTAATGAAATCAACAAATACCCGCTGGTTACTGCCGAAGAAGAAGTGGAGTTGAGCGTTCGTATAAGGGCCGGTGACGATGAAGCACTGAACAAGCTGGTTCAGGCCAACCTGCGTTTTGTAATTTCAGTAGCCAAACAATACCAAAATCAGGGACTTTCGTTTTCAGATTTAATTAACGAAGGAAACCTGGGGCTGGTAAAAGCTGCTAAAAGATTTGACGAGACCCGTGGATTCAAATTCATTTCTTACGCCGTCTGGTGGATTCGCCAGTCAATAATTCAGGCAATCTCAGAACAAACACGAATTGTCAGGCTGCCATTGAACAGGCTCTCGTCCATCAATAAAATTAAAAAAGCCATCCCCTACCTCGAGCAGGAATTTCAGCGGGAACCTACCAATACTGAAATTGCAGGTTACCTCGATTTATCTGATGAAGAAGTGGAAATTGCCAATAAGATAAAAAAACGACAGATTTCTTTCGATAAACCACTGTCGCTGGATGGCGATAACGATTTTAACCTTTACGATGTTGTTCAAACCGATGATTTGCCAACTCCCGATAACGGGTTGATGGAGGATTCGGTAAAAATAAATGTAAAGCGGGCAATGCAAAAGCTTTCAGAAAGAGAAGCAACTATACTCAAAATGTCTTTCGGGCTTTACAACTCACCCGTTTATTCGTTAAACGACATTGCCATGAAATACGACATGTCATCGGAAAGAGTCAGGCAAATTAAGCGAACCGGACTGTTTAAATTAAAGTCGTTGCTAAAAGAAAATTATGCTTTTTTGGAGTATTGAAACAAATCATATATATTAACAAAAATTTTTAAAGTATTTATATAATTATTTATGGGTAGATCGCAAGAATCATTTAACAAAAAAGAAGTCAGAAACAAAAAAGAAAAAAAGAGGAAAGAGAAAGAAAAGAAAAGGCAAGCCAGAAAAGATGACAACAGCAAAGGTAACCGTCTTGACGATATGATTGCCTATGTTGACGAAAATGGAAATATCGTTGACACACCTCCCGATCCTGACAAAAAAACAGAAGTTAAAGCCGAGGATATTCAGATAAGTGTTCCTGCCGGCGAAGAAGTGGAAATGGATCCGATCAGAAAAGGAACGGTAAATTACTTTAACGATTCCAAAGGATTTGGTTTTATTGTTGACTCGGAAACAAAAGAGAGCATCTTTGTGCATGTCAACAATACACTCGAGCAAATAAAAGAAGGAAACTACGTTAGCTTTGAAGTGGAGCCGGGTCCAAAAGGACCAGTTGCCGTTAACGTTCAGGTAGTCAGGTAATTTATTTTATCCTCTTCAAATAACAAACAGCAGAGTCAGTTTATTTTTCCTGAATTATTTCAGGTAACGTATCAAATTTATAATAATCGTCAGAAGGATACTGACGATTATCATAGATGTGATTGGAATAAAAACTTTGCTGTTTTCTTTTTCAATCCGTATATCGCCCGGCAATTTTCCAAACCAGTTAATCAGCGCCGGTGCAAAATAAAGAATCAGCCCGATTCCAATCAATATTATTCCTCCAATAATAAACCAGCGTGCCATATACAGTATCTCTTTTTTCCCTGAAAATATAAATACTAAACATCCGGCAGTTTCCAGGGAGCCCTGTAATGAGCTTTTACCATCTCATTTGCCTCGGCATCACCAATAAATTCCTGTTTTTCATGGTCCCAAAAAACTTTCCTGCCCAGCCGGTAAGAGATATTTCCCAGGTGTGCAAACCGTGCGATGTGTGCGCCAATTTCAATATCGCAACTGGGTTTTTTCCTGGTTTTTATACATTCGAGGAAATTTTTGACATGTAAATCGAGTCCCTGCCCGGTTCCTTTTTGAAGCGGCACACCTTCGAATCCGTCTTTGGCGCTGGTACTTGTTGTTTCAGGAATCACTTCCCAGCCGCTTCTATCCACAACCAGCGTTCCGTATTCACCAACAAATGCAACTCCATGCCCGCGCTTTCCGTATTGGGCGCCGTAAATACCGATGGTATGGTCCCAAAGCAATCCGAAATCGCCAAAATCGTAAACCGCCATCATGGTGTCGGGTGTTTCCATAGCATCGTTGGGAAAAGCATATTTACCGCCCGTAGCCATCACCGATTTCGGAACATACTGATTCATCCCGAACAACGCATAATCGAGCAGATGAACGCCCCAGTCGGCCATCAAACCGCCGGCATAATCCCAGTACCAGCGAAAAGTAAAGTGAAACCTGTTTTTGTTGAACGGACGTTTGGGTGCCGGCCCCAGCCAGAAATCGTAGTTCACACCTTCAGGAACTTCGGTATCCGGAACAACCGGAATAGAACCTTTCCAGCCCACATACGACCATGAGCGCACCGAACGAATCCGGCCAATATTTCCGGCATGAAGGTAATCAACCGCGTTTTTCCAGTGCGGATCGCTGCGCTGCCACTGCCCCACCTGAATCACATTTCCGTATCTTTTTTGGGCTTTAACCATCAGGTTGCATTCCTGGATTGAATTAGCGAGGGGTTTTTCGGTATAAACGTCCTTGCCGGCTTCGCTGGCATAAATTGTAATCAGGGCGTGCCAGTGGTCTGGCGTGGCATTTATTACCACATCAATATCTTTATTATCGATTAATTCCCTGAAATCTTCATACAACAAAGGTTTTTTGTCTTGAATTTTTTCCACTTCAGCGGCACGTTCTTCCAATACATTCCGGTCGACATCACACAGCGCTCCGCACTCTACATTCGGTTGGTTTAAAAATGATTTCAAATTATTGAATCCCATGCCGAGGCACCCTACCAACCCCACTACAATTTTTTCATTGGCAGAGTAACCCGCTCTGAGAATAGTAGGAAAAGTTC
>CAYUBV010000132.1:0-7261 GCA_964443035.1 uncultured Tangfeifania sp. | reverse complement strand
CGATGCAGAAGCTTTGGTTAAAAAATACAAAGACGATTACCTGATTATTGGCGATATTGAGGTGACTGTTTTCTCTCTGGCGCACCAGTTGGCAGGAATGGAAAAATTGCTTGTCGATATGATGATGGAAACAGAATATGTGATTCCACTGTTTGAAGCCTGCGCTGAATTTCAAACCCAAATTGGTTTGCGACTGATTGAAAAAGGAGTTGATGCAATTTGGTTTGGTGATGATTTTGGTACACAGCAAAGTCTGATTATGGACCCCGATACGTTCAGGAGGCAATTAAAACCTGTTTACACCAAAATGATTGAACGCTTTAAGGAGGCAAATCCTGATATTATTCCCATTTTACATTGCGACGGAGCAGTGGCAGAATTATTAAACGATATCAGAGAAATCGGATTCGAAGTATTTAATCCTGTACAACCCGGGGTGCCTGGCCATCTCCCTGAGGATATGAAAAAGGGCTTTGGCGATAAGTTTGCTTTCTGGGGTGCTATTGATCAACAAGATTTATTGCCAAACGGAACAGATGAAGAACTGGAAAAAGATATCATTGAAAAAATATCCATTCTGGGAGAAAATGGCGGATACATGATTTCACCTGCACACATTATTCAGAATGATGTTTCCCCGGAAAGGGTTCTGAAGTTTATTGAGTTATGCATGAAACACGGGAAATATGAATAAAATACAAACTAAACCAGTTAGAAACCTGATTGCTCTTGTAATTCTTTTTGCAATATTCAGTGCTTGTGACTCACAAGCCAAATTAGAAAAATCAACCTACAACCAAATTGTAGATAATTTTCAGAACCCAACCGATGAAAACTCACTATGGTGCTACTGGTACTGGATAGGTGACGATATTTCAAAAAAAGGAATAACCAAAGATTTGGAAGCGATGAAAGAAGCAGGCATTGGTGCCGCTTTTATCGGCAATATTAATCCTGATGAAAAGGACGGGAAAGTCCCAATTTTGAGCGAAGATTGGTGGGATCACATGGTCCATGCTGTAAATGAAGGCAAACGCATTGGTGTGGATATTGGTTCGTTTAACTGCCCCGGATGGAGCCAGTCGGGTGGCCCGTGGATAGGAAGTGAGCAAGCCATGCGTCATCTCGTGTATTCTGAAGCAACAATTAAAGGTGGGCAAAAAGTTGAACTGCAACTGGATCAGCCTGATGATGAGTTTCAGGATGTTTATGTACTGGCATTTCCAAAGAATAGTAAGGAAGAAGTTAATTTGAATAATTCCAATTCAGAAATTACGGTATCCCCTTCTGTAATTAATCCAAAGGCTTTGTTGGATGGAAATCCCAAATCAGGTGTTGATTTCATCAGACCTGAGTATACCATTCAAATTCAGTCAAAACAACCGATTTCAGCGAGAAGTATCACACTGTTACCCAAGGAGAGTAATTTTATTGGCAGGTGTGAACTACAAGCCTTTGTAAATGAGAAATATGTAACCATTAAACAATTTGATATCGACAGGCGTGATCATAATAGCCAGACAGGACCAATTCCTTACGGACCGCTGGCAATCTCATTTCCTGAAGTACAATCTGACAGATTTAAATTGATTTGCACGAATATTCAGGCTGGCGGATCAAGTGGTTTTGCAGAGGTCAGGATATCTGAAATGCCTGTTATCGAGAAATATCTAAGCAAAACACTGGGTAGGATGCACCCGACACCACAACCCAATTGGGATACCTACACATGGGAGGCAGAGCAGGAATTGGCTGACAAACAACTGGCTGTATCTGAAGAATCTGTGATTGATATTTCCAGCAAAATGGATGAATCGGGTAAGCTTAGCTGGGAAGCACCGGAAGGAGAATGGATTGTAATGCGATTTGGGATGACACCAACCGGTACAAAAAACTCACCTTCTGCACCTCAGGGAAAAGGTTATGAAGTGGATAAAGCAAACCGGGAATTGATTCGCTATCATTTTAAACAATTTATTGGCGAGTTTTTACAACGTATTCCGGACGAAAGCAAAAGCGCGTTTAAATATGTAATTGCCGACAGCTATGAAATGGGATCACAAAATTGGACGGATGGATTTGAGCAAAGTTTTGAAGAGCGTTATGGGTACAATCCCAAAAAATACCTGCCTGTTTTTTCCGGCAGAATTGTAGGCAGTGTAGCAGAGTCCGATCGCTTTTTGTGGGATTTGAGACGAGCAATTGCCGATGATGTGGCCTACAAATACACCGGAGGACTTCGTGAAATTGCCAATGAAAACGGGCTAAAGCTGTGGCTTGAAAATTATGGGCACTGGGGTTTTCCTTCGGAATTTATGATGTACGGTGGACAATCTGATTTAATAGGTGGCGAATACTGGAATGAAGGAACGCTTGGGAACATAGAATGTAAAGCAGCTTCTTCCACAGCTCATTCTTATGGCAAAAAAACAGTTTCTGCTGAATGTTTTACTGCATCTCAACGAACGTATGTAAGACATCCGGCTATGCTGAAAAAACGAGGTGACTGGGCACTTACCGAAGGTATAAATCATCATGTGTTGCACGTTAATATTCATCAACCCGATGACGACCGGGTTCCCGGAGTTAATGCCTGGTTCAGCACAGAGTTTAACCGGCATAATACCTGGTTCAGGCAAGGGAAAGCATTTTTTGATTATTTAAGAAGAGCACAACATTTATTGCAACAAGGTAATTATGTGGCTGATGTGTGCTACTTTATTGGTGAAAATGCTCCTGTCATGACAGGAACTACCATCCCGGATTTACCCAAAGGTTATTCTTTTGATTACATCAATGCCGAAGTAATTTTGGACAGGTTGACAGTTACTGACGGCAAATTTGTATTACCCGATGGAATGAGTTACCGAATGATGGTATTGCCACCTCTTGAAACCATGCGTCCTGAATTATTGGCTAAACTTGAAGAGCTGGTTTCTCAGGGTGGAATTGTTTATGGTCAGGCCCCGAAAAAATCGCCGAGTCTGCAAAATTATCCGCAATGCGATGAGCAGGTGAAAATGCTGGCATCGAAATTATGGAGCGGAGAGGATGAGGTAAAATTGCATGGCAAAGGTGCAGTTGTGGATGGATTGTCCTTACAGGAAGCTCTGAGTCATTTCAATATTGAAAGAGATGTTGAGGTAGGTGAAGACGTATTATGGACCCACCGTTCAATGGAAGGAATGGATATTTATTTCCTGACCAACCAAAGTGGAAAAGCTATATCTGTTAATCCCTCATTCAGGGTTGATGGATTGAAACCTCAGCTATGGGACGCAGTTACAGGAGAAATTCGCACCATTAACGAATACAAAACAGTGAATGGCAGAACTACCATTCCAATGGACATGGAAACCGACAGAAGCTGGTTTGTTGTTTTTACCAACCAAACGAATGACCTGATTGATGAAGGCTACGAAAAAAATACTCCGGAATACAAAACCATACAAACCATTGAAAAGCCCTGGAACATTGAATTTGAAAATGGAAATATTGCTCCCAGAGGAATGAGTACTATAGAATTGACTGATTGGACAAAAAGTGATAATGAATTGCTTAAATATTATTCAGGAACAGCCGATTATAAAACAACATTTTCTTTCCGGAATACCGACACTAAAAATGTTTTTATTGATTTGGGAAAAGTAGGAGTGATGGCAACAGTGAAATTGAATGGAAAAGAAATAGGAACAACCTGGATGGCGCCTTACCGTTTAACGATTACCGATGCTTTGAAAGAAGGTGAGAATGTACTCGAAATAAAAGTGGTAAATGTATGGCGAAACAGGTTAACAGGAGATAAACTTCTACCTGAAGAAGAACGAACAACTTCTGTGTTGGTAGATAATATTACCCCGGAAGAAGAATTGATATCTTCTGGTCTGATTGGGCCCGTTAGTATTCAGGTGGTTGATATTTAATCCAACCTGAATGAAACTTTGGTAAATGGTATTTTTAATGTTTACAGACGATCAGGATCATAAACAGGTATTATCCGACTTGCAAAAAGCATTTGACGAGGAATGGTTTTCAAACCTGAAGTAAGGAAGGGAAGCTTTATTGGAAAGATATCTAAAATGTTAAGGAAGTTTTTATTCAATTAATTAAAATTGTAAAATTATTGCGATGAATAAAAATCAAATAAATCGGAGAAAATTTTTACACTATTCAGCAGCAGGTGTTGTAATTGCCGGATCTGCTGGTGTGGTGCATGGTTCCGATCATATTTCAATGAATCAGACTTCCGGCAATAAAGAAGTAAAAATTGTATCGGAAACCGATGTTTTGGTTGTTGGAGGTGGAACTGCCGGAACTACTGCTGCCATTCAGGCTGGAAGAGCAGGAGCTAAAACGCTTCTCGTTGAACGTGGAAGTCAGCTTGGTGGCACCACCACAACCAGCGGTGTTTCTTTCCCCGGACTTTTTTATGCATGGGGGAAGCAAATCATATCAGGTATTGGCTGGGAATTGGTAACAGATACTGTCTTTCTGGATGGGGGCATACTTCCCGATTTTTCCCTTGAAATCAATAACACCACAGTTCGTCACTGGCGACATCAGGTGCATGTTAACCAGTTTTTATATGCCTTGCTTGCAGAGGAAAAATGCCGGGAAGCAGGCGTTGAAATTGCGTATTATGAATCTCCGCAATCGATTAAAAAAGATAAAAATGGCTGGCAGGTCGATTGTATTGGTTTTGGTACAAAAAGACGTGTTTTATGCAAACAGATAATCGACTGCACAGGAGGTGGCGAAGTTGCGGGAATGCTAAATCTTCCCAGACTAAGAGGAGAGGAGACACAACCAGGCTCCATGTTATTTATGCTGGATAAACCAAATAGTCCTGGACGACCAAACGGACCCGGAACAGGAACCCTGAATGCTTTGTATGTTCATGGAGCAGATTCTTCAAATTCACGGACAGTTACTGCGGCCAATCTAACCGGACGAAAAGCCATACTTGAAAAAGTGCGCAAAGAGAAAAAGCGACTGATGCATTTACAGCCTGAGACTGGTTTCCGCGAAAGTTATCGTATTGAAGGTGAAACAATAATTACTGCAGATGACTATACATCGGGGCGCGTGTTTGATGATGCTATTTGTTATGCTTTCTATCCGTTTGATTTGCATACAAAAGATGGTGTTAAACCTGACCCATTGAAAAAAGGTACTGTACCTACTATTCCGCTTTCAGCCTTAATTCCAAAAGGAAGTGAAAATATTACAGTTGCAGGCAGGTGTGTTTCCAGCGACCGATTGGCGAACTCAGGTCTGCGTGTGCAGGCTCCGTGCATGGCAATGGGGCAGGCTGCAGGTGTTGCTGCTGCATTGGCAGCTCGCTTGAAAACCACACCGCTAAAGGTGCCATTTAATGAAATAAAGGAAATGCTGGTTGGTAACGGGGCAATTGTCCCCGGTGTTTGAAATCAACTAAAACTTAATGAGGAAAATTGTTAAACGAAAATAATATGAAAAGCAGAATTAACTTTCTTTTTATTAACCTTTTAATTTTGATATCCGGATGCGCTCTTTCGACCGAAAAAAAGCAACCAAATGTTGTTTTTATTCTTGTGGATCAATGGAGTGCAAATGCGTTGGGATATTCAGGTGATCCAAATGTAATAACCCCGAGTCTGGATGCTTTTGCCGGAAAGGCGGTCAACTTTTCAAATACAGTGTCAGTTTGCCCGGTTTGCACCCCTTACAGGGCTTCTCTTTTAACAGGTCGCTATCCAACATCAACCGGTATGTTTTTAAACGATGCCTATTTACCAGATGAAGAATTATGTTTAGCTGAGATTTATAAAAATGAAGGTTACAGTACGGCTTATTTTGGCAAATGGCATCTCGATGGGCACGGACGTCTTGATTTTACTCCTCCCGAACGAAGACAAGGCTTTGATTACTGGATGGCTCTTGAATGTTCGCATGATTACAATAACATGCCTTATTACGACAATGATTCTCCCGAAATGAAAACATGGGAAGGGTATTCTCCTTTTGCCTTGTCAAAAGCTTCGCAGGAATACGTAACCCGTAATAATGAAAACGACCAACCTTTCTTTATGTTTGTCTCGTTTGCAACCCCTCATTTTCCGCATCACACGGCGCTTGAGGAATACAAAGCCCTTTATAAAAGTGATGAATTTAAATTGAATCCCAATGTGCCTGAGGAAATTCAGGAAAAGGTTAGGAAAGAACTTTTGGGTTATTATGCACACTGTACGGCTACCGATAAAGCCATTGGCGCTTTGTTAAGCAAGTTGGGTGAGTTAGATTTGATGGATAATACCATTGTCGTTTTTACATCTGACCATGGTGAAATAATGGGAGCTCATGGAATGAATGTCACACAAAAACAGGTTCCTTTTGTTGAATCTGTTAACGTTCCCTTTTTGATTTCGATGCCCGAAAATTCTTTGAAAGGAAAGAAAATAGAAATGCCCGTAACTACGCCTGATATCTCTGCAACATTATTGTCCTTGTCGGGGATAGATATTCCTGAATCATTCGAAGGCAGGGATTTTTCTGAAATTGCAGCAGGGAAAAAGAAAAGCAAAGATCAGGTTGCTTTGTACATGAGTGTATCATCGTTTGCAAGAGTTCAGGAACAATTTAAAAAAGAATACAGGGCAATTAAAACACAAAAATATACCTACGTAAAAGGGATTTCAGGAGCCTGGCTATTATTTGATGATGAACAGGATCCGTATCAAATGAATAATCTGGCTGGGAAGCCGGAGTTTGCGGAATTACAAAAGCAATTGGATGAACAATTGATGTCGGAGCTTGATCACATTAATGATGACTTCAGGCCAGGTAAATCATACATCGAAGAATGGGGTTTTGAAGTGGTGGAGAATGGTCACATCCCCTATAAAATGCATAATCAGAAAGTTCAACGTCCCAATAAAAATTAAAATATTTATACCAATGAAAAAGAGAATTACAAAACACCTATTCTTTATTGCACTAAGCATTTTAATAATTAGTTGTATTAGCAATAGTGAAAAAATAACGAATGACAAAGCGAGTATTTCAACAATAAAAACAAGCTTTCAAAATCCTGAACAGGAAACCGGTGTAAATTGCTGGTGGTGGTGGCTAAACGGCAATGTAAATAAGGCTGCTATCACAAAAGATTTGGAAGCCATGAAATCTCGTAATTTCCAGGGAGCAATGGTTTTTGATGCCGGAGGGCACAATCAAAGGGGAAATCATGATATCCCGGCAGGTCCTTTGTTTGGTTCGGATGAAT
>CAYUBV010000131.1:0-7281 GCA_964443035.1 uncultured Tangfeifania sp. | reverse complement strand
TGGAGCATGTTCAGCCAGGTTTCAGACGAAATGGATGAATACCGGGACTATGCAACCGGTGAAAATTTGGAAGCCGAACGGATGCCGCTATTCATCAAGCCCAACCGTAAACTCACGCCACAGGATTTAATGAGTTTTAAACGTGATTATTTGGAAGGCACAGAACTCGACATGTCGCAGGATGCAGGCGCCGGTCCGTTTGGGTTACCTTACCGCTGGCGTGGCCTTACCTGGGAACACGAAGGACAGGAATATTTTAACGAGCGTGTGACTGCAACCCAGCAAACCGGTTTTTCATTCATCGCACAAATGCGCAACTGGCTGCCCGACCCCATTGGCGGAATTAACTGGTTTGGCGTGGACGATGCAGGAACAACCGTTTACGTTCCGTTTTACTGCGGAATTAACCGCGTGCCCGAAACCTGGGCCGAAGGTTATGGAGATATACTCGATTATAAAGATGATGCAGCTTTTTGGGTGTTTAACCGGGTTGCACATTTTGCCTACCTGTTTTACAATCGTGTAATGCCCGATATTAGTGAAGTACAAAGCGAACTTGAAAATAAATTTTCTCAGTATACGCCCGGTGTGGATGCCGCTGCGCTTAATTTATGGGAAACGGATAAAGAGCTGGCACGCGAATTCCTGACCGATTATTCGGTAAATATGGCCAATTATACACTGAAACGCTGGAAGGAACTGGGGGAATTTCTGCTGATAAAATACCTGGACGGCAATCGCAAACAGGAGAAATCCGGGCGCTTTTTACGCAATGAGTGGGGTTACCCGCAACCGCCTGCTTTTCCGGGTTATTCTGATGAATGGAAAGAAAATGTGATAAAAGATACGGGGGACCGGTTTAAGTATCCTGAAAATGAATAATTACTATTCAGCTTCTTTCGCCGGCCATTTGCGGAAGACGGCGCCATTCGCGAACCAATAAAAATGTTACAACAAGTGCCGACATGGTATCGGCCACGGGATAGGAGAGCCATATTCCTTCTATTCCAAAATATTCGGGCAAAATAAACAACAAGGGAATGAGCATAATAACCTGCCTGAAAAGCGTGGCAAACATGGCGAGTCTGGCCTTTCCGATGGCCTGAAAAAAATGGGAAGCCACTACCTGAAATCCCACAAGCGGGAATGCCAGAATCACCAGGCGCAGGCCGGTAACTGAAATATCATAAAGCTGCTGACTGTCTTTATTGAATAGCCGTACGATTACTCCCGGAATGGATTCAATAAAAACGAACGAAACAATGGCAATAAGCGATGCCGCAATCAGTGAAATTTTTAACGCATCTTTCACCCTGGGAACAGACTGGGCTCCGTAATTAAAACCGATAATGGGCTGTGATGCCATGTTTATAGCCACAATCGCCATAATAACCAACGTAAGTACAGAATTAATGATTCCCATGGCACCAACTGCCAAATCGCCCCCAAACTCAATGAGTTTTTTATTCAGCAGCCCCTGCACGAAACTGTTGGCAATCTGCATGGAAAACGGCGCCATACCAATGGCGACAATCTCGAGAAGTATGTCCCATTTTATTTTGATATTCTGATTGCGGAGCTTAACCACCGAACGGCTTCCGCGAAAATGGACCAACACCCAAACCATCAAAATAAACATGGAAATAACCGTGGCCCAGGCCGCACCTTTTACTCCCATATCCAACCAGAAAATAAAAATGGGATCGAGAATAATATTTGTACCAGCGCTTATAATCATCGACATCATTGCAATGCGGGCATTTCCTTCGGAACGGATAACATTGTTCAGCGAAAAACCGATTACCATAAACGGTGTTCCGGCAAGAATGATATTCAGGTAATCGTTGGCATATTGAAAAGTTTCTTCGGTGGAGCCAAATGAACGCAAAATGGGCTCTTTCAGCAGGTAGGTAACAATCATGATTATTACCGAAACCACCAGCATTAAAGTAAAGCCGGTGCCCAGGGTTTGTTCTGCCCGGTCCATTTGTTTTCGTCCCATGTTTATTGATACATAAACGCCGGTACCGATTCCGATGAGCATCCCAAATCCCATCATGATGAGCATTACCGGGAAAATTACAGAAATTCCCGATAACGCTTCGGCGCCTACTCCCTGACCGATAAAAATGCGATCGACAATATTGTAAAGCGCATTCACAAACACACCGACAAATGCCGGAACAAAGTATTTCAGCATCAGCCGGCCTACACTGGCATTACTTAGTTCATCGATATTCTTCATGCAATGCAAAGTTAGATATTTAGGCAAACATTTGGTGCTGAACGGTGTTTTTACTTCTCCCCGATAAAAATGATTAATTTTGCACTACGATTAAAAGAAAAGGTATGACAAATAATAAACTGGATAAAAATCTCGAGGCTGAACTATTCTCGGCACAATCAGAAAATGTGGTTTCAGCATTAAATGCATTAAAAGAAGAAGGAAATATTCACTACCTGCCCATTTTGTTTGACCTGCTTAATTCCAATCCGGATGAAAAAGTGGAAGAAGAAATTATTAAGATACTGGGAACCCTGAAGGTACAGGAGGCTGCACCGGTGATGGCCAAAGCTTTGCAAAACCAAAAATACAAACCGATCAGAAAACCGCTGACAACGGCCTGCTGGCAAAACGGTCTCGATTTTAAAGAACATTTGCCTGTTTTTGTAGAAATGGTAATTGAGGAAGACTTTGAAACCGGCTTTGAGGCTTTTACAGTAATTGAAAGCATGGAGAAATATCCTGAAGGAAAAGTAATTGAAGATGTTACCGACCGAATTCATGAATCGCTTGGCAATGCCGGGGAACAGAAAAAGTACTTCCTGCACGAAATTCTGACCATGATACGCTAATCCTGCAATCAGAAACATTAATTTGAAGGCAGCGATAAAAATAGGAGTCTTATTAATTCTTCTTTTCTGTGCGGACTTTTTAGCTGCACAGGACGGAAGAAGTATGCTTCCCCTCTCAAACAAACTGCTTATAAATCCTTCCTTTGCAGGGTGGGATAAAAGTACGAATGTGCAAACCGGGCTTTATTTTATGTCAGAATCGCAGGAAAAATTAAACAATGCCTATTACCTGACTTACGATACCTATTCAGAAAAACTGAAAGGAGGAGTTGGATATTACTTTTACCAGGGACTTCACGGAAGATTAAATACCAATGAAAGCGGGATGGGATTTACCTATTCAAAAACACTTCCAACCGGTAAAGGCAAAAGTTTTATTCCTTCGTTCAATATCAACTACAAACTGGCAACCAAACAATGGTTTGTGCAAATGGTGGAACCACTGGCCCCGCCCGGACAGGAATTCCTAAGATATAATGTAATTCTTCCAAAAGCTGGTATTTTGTGGGATTCTCCTGCCCGGCAAATCGGGTTATCGCTTGCTTATTCAATTCATATTGACCTGGCAGAAACAGGAGAACCTTCACCGCCAAACTCTCCGGAAATTATTTTCTATTATTCCCAGTTGATTGATGGCCGGCAAAAAGGCCTGATTTCGAAACCTTTTGAAATGACTCCCGAGGTAGTTATTCTTTTTTCAGGAGAAACCTTTTTGACACGGGCGGGATTGCAATTTTCGGATATGAGGCACAACTACGGGTTATTTGTTCAGAATAACTTCAGCAGCAACCTGCACGGAATTGCCGGAATGTATGGATGGAACTTCAGCCGCTTCAAGCTTAATTTATCCGCAGGAAGCGCCTATAATTTTAATACTGAAGGCATCGCTTTTTTCGGCGAAATTTCCCTGGCACTGATTCTTCCTTACATACATTTCGACAAAAAAAATCCGTGGTCGACCCCCAAAAAGTTATTCTAAATTTATACTTTCCCCGTCTCTTATTCGAAAGTGGTCATCATGCAGCGTTGGATATTTATCGGCATCATCCTCTTATTGTCTCAGAAAATATGGGCACAGGATCCAGGATTTTCACAATTTTTTGCCAATCCACTGCATTTAAATCCTGCCTTTGCCGGAACTACCGAGCTACCCAGGTTTGTTATGAACTACCGGAACCAGTGGCCTTCCAAAGGAACTACTTTCACCACTTACGCTGTTTCATACGATCAAATCCTCAAAAAAACAAAAACCGGATTGGGCTTCCAGTTCACGCATGACCAGGAGTTAAACAACATACTGAACAGCAATTCAGCTTCGCTCTCCTACTCTTACCACCTGCAGTTAGACGACAGAAGTTTTATGACACTGGGATTGCAGGCAGGCCTGGTGCTAAAACAATTCAGCCCCGGAAACCTGGTTTTCCCGTCGGGAATCAACCAGCTAAACGGTGAGATTTATGAGTACGTTTCAGCAAATTATTCTGCTGAAAAGAAGGTATTTCCTGATTTTGCCGTAGGAGCCGTTGGGCAGCACGATGATGTGTTCTGGGGAGCCAGCGTGCATCACCTCTCCACTCCCGATGAATCGGTAATTGAGGGCGACCAAAAAGGCGAATTGCCAGTAAAAGTAACGGTTCATGCAGGTTCCAGGCTGCGCAGGCTGCATCATGGATTATTGTCGCGGGTATTTACCTTATCGCCAAATATTTTGTACCAGCAACAGGGAAGTTTCAAACAGTTGAACCTGGGTATTTATATGATAGAAAAATCGTTTATGTTTGGCGGATGGTACCGGAATAACATCGATATCCGGCCGGATGCAATTATTGCACTTGTCGGTTTTGCCAAAGAAAAATTTCAGTTGGGTTACAGTTTTGATCTCACGCTCTCGAAACTTTCAAATTACACTTACGGGTCGCATGAAATTTCGCTTACACTGTTTTTGGGACAAAAAAATGAAATACCCGTCAGGAAAAAGTTACTCATTCCTATGATCTGAAATTAAGGCGTAAAATGAAAAAGTCCGGCACAACACCGGACTTATCATTCAAAGTTAAATCCTAAATTCCATAAAAACAAACCATTAAACCAATTTAATTCTCAGGTTAACCAGGTAATCGGACAAATTTTATTCAATTATGATATCTTCTTCTTTCCTGTCCATTTGCCAGGGAACTACAAATCTTTCATGTGAACTATCATATCTGATTACTTTTGACTGATATCCCCAGTAAACCAGTTTTCTTTTTGGTTCTGTGCGATCATTTTTTTGATTTTTCATCTCGCTGCTTTTTAAACCGTTTCACTTCAAATTAATGGTTATAATATCTCTCCCGCCAAACCGGGAATACTCATGCCTTCCTTCAACAAAAAGGAATTTTAGGTGCTTTTCTCAAAAAAAATGGTAAAACAGTTTTTTATACGAAAACAAACAGACGATTGTTTGGGTTCAAACAGAACTTTTTTAACCTGAACCTGAATATTTTTAAAACAGAAGGGTAACTGTACCCTGTTGCTTGTGTTTCCGGCCAAGGAAATCGAAATAGACAATCACCCAGGAGTAAACACCGGCAGGAGCAAAATTTTCATTTTTCATTCTTCCGTCCCAGCCATTTTGCTGACTGTTCGATTCAAAAATCACTTCACCCCAGCGGTTAAAAATGAGGAGCTGGTAGCCGTCGTCCACCACTCCTTCAGAATAAATACGAAATTCGCGATCCTCTTCGGAAGCTGCATTGGGCGAAAAAGCATTGGGTGGAAAAAGTTTGTCGAAAGCTACCGAAACTTCAATGGTGGCAGTATCTGAGCATCCGAAATCATTTAAAGCAGTTAGCTCAATATTGTAAGATCCCATGTTTTCAAAAGAATGCACCGGGCTTTCCTCATTCGAACCCGGCGATAAATCATCAAAATCCCAGTTGTAACCGGTAGCGCCCTCAGTTTGGTTGTTGAAAGCAATAACCGGATTACTAATCAGAGCCACATCCGGATCAGCAGAAAACGATGCCACGGGAACCGGATAAACATGTATTTTATCAGCCAAAATAAGTGTGTCGTTGCATCCTGTAAATGAAGATTTTGCAATAATTTCAATGTCATAAATATTATCAGGAGCGTTGTATACTGTTTCAACCGATTCTCCTTCGGCAGTTTTTCCTGCACCCAGGTTCCATGAATAATCCACCTGATCAACCGTGTCGGAAGTAGTCAGCTCCGGGGAAAATTCCAATGGCGGACATCCTTCAACACTTTCAGGGGAAACTTCATAAAGCGGTTTCCGCCTGAAAAGCTCTGAAATGCTGTCGGTTTTACATCCAAACTCAGAAACAACCTGCAAGCCTATTTCAACCTGCGGACGGGAAGTGAGTTCAAATTCAAGCGGTTCGTGGGAAGTTCCCGGATTTTGCATGATTTCATCAGCTTGAAAGCGGGATAAATCCCATAAAAAAGTATCCCGTTCGCTGGCAGAACCAACATAATTTACGATTCCGTTTTCGGTATAACAACTTGCTTCGCTGAAATCAAAATCAATGGTTGGAATAGGATGAACAGTAATAAAATCCTTTTTAGTTCCTGAATTCTCGCAGCCCTCGGCAGATACAACTTTCAGAGAAACATCGAAACTCTTATCGGTTGTCCCGGTGTTTTCATAAATGTTGGTTGGCTGTTCTTCTTCCGAAGTTGTACCATCACCCAAATCCCAGTAATATTTGTCGATAGGTTCAGAAGATTCAGGCACAAACCGGGTTTCCAGCGGAGTACATCCATCGGAAGTTTCTGCGTTGAAATCGAGATCAGGAGTAACAGTTACACCAATTTTTGTGGAATCTATACAACCGTTTTCATTTACCTTAAGGCCAACAGATCGTTCCGTTCCGCCATAGCCAAGTGGAATTTCCAGGGATTCGACATTCATTCCCGAATAATAAATAGTATCGTTTGAATACCAGTCGAATTGCGCATCATTTTCAACTTCGCCCTCGAATTCAAGTTGCAGGTTGTAGCCTTCACATTCTGCTTCGTCCATCTGAAACCCGGCAGTGGGCTGGTGTTGGTATTTCACATTAATAGTATCGAACCACGAACAGGCGTGTTCATCGATAATCTCAAGTTCGAAACTGTAATCGCCGTATGCTTCATCCGGAAGTTGAATAACCGGTTCCAATGTGCTTTCTTCATCGACACTCGCATTGGAACTAATTGGGCGCAAAATGGTTGAGGCATTGCCGTCGGTTTCCAAATGCAGTTGCTGGCTATTCTCACCGCACATCAATTCACTGAAACCAACTATTTCCACCTCCGGTTCAGGACTCCATGCCACAACTGCCGAAGCTGAAAGCTGAACATCCGGGTCGTCTTCCATCCCACCGAATTCAACCACAAAGCCCTGAGGATAGTAATATCCCGATCCCCCCTCATTGGGCA
>CAYUBV010000130.1:0-7421 GCA_964443035.1 uncultured Tangfeifania sp. | reverse complement strand
AATTGCTGCAAAAATGGCGGAAAACCTTCCTCCAGTTTCGAATATTCCGGTCCGTTTAATGAAATGGTGGTAATGGGCAACCTGGCAGTACGCATGCAGTCGCTGCAAAAAACGCTGCTATGGGACAACAAAAATATGAAAGTGACCAACATTTCGCCCGACGAAACGCTGGTTACCACAAAACTGCATCCCTATTCATCCGACATAGTTACCCGGCGGGTGGATAACCAATCAAAAGAGAGAGTCAGATGGAATGCACAGGAAAAATGTGAGGAGTGGATAAAACACACCTATCAGAATGGGTGGAAATTATAAGTCATATTTGTAAAAATCGAATTTAAAAACCCTAAGTAACTTACGTAATGCTTAGGGTTTTTTCTGTATTAGTAGGGTTAGTAATTCCGGTTGTTCAATTCAAATCGTTAAAATAAAATTGACAAACATTTATCTTACAGAATTTCAGTGCACTATCACAATCAATTTATAAAAAGAAGATTTCAGATTTGATAACATAAAAATAAAACAAAGAGGCTAATATTTAATGAGTAATTGTGTTTTATCCCAGATCAAAAACGTTTCAGTCCTTTGATTACAAAGATATTAAAACGTATCAGCAATTAATAAAACAGATCCTTCATTTTGAAATAACCAATCCCCTTATATGTGAAAACATTGAATTTACAATCACTTAACAATGAATTATACTTCCTCATAAAACACTAACCAACAGGGAAATAAACTTAAATTCGACTATTTCTTATTTCATCCAATTTTTTCCGGTACGCACTTTTTTGTTTCTTTGCACCAGTGTTATGAAATATCCACAAAGGAAAACGTCAGAAAATACCGACAATTTCGAAATCGGACTAAAAATTCAAAACAGCCCGACGGTTAGACGTGAATCCAAATTTCAAACATTTCCTCAAATAAAACCCCAAAACATTTTCACATTAAAACTGTTAAAATTTGAGAGTCAGTTAAGTAATGTCTTATTTAATTATTTTATACATGAAAATAAAATGAGAATTAACAATTGAAAATTATTTTTTTATCACAAATATTTATTAAAATTATTTAAAAATTATTCTTTATGATTATGAAACAAAATCTACTTATTATTTTATTACTGCTAACAGGATTAACGACCTATGCGCAGGATGAAGAAAAAGAAGACGGTTTCACATTTGGCGGAGCCATGCGTTACAACATTATTTCAACTAGTTACAACGACACAAAGACCAATCCTGAATTCACCTGGGATACCTGGCGTCTGAATGTCGACGGTTCAATGGCAGGCGTCGACCTGAGTTTTGAGTACCGTTTCTATCCTACCTTCGGAACCCATTTTATCCACCACGGATTTTTGGGATATGAATTTTCCGACAATGTTTATATGGAATTGGGTGTTACCCAGGTACCATTTGGTATCACTACTTACGCCTCACACTCATGGTGGTTTCAGGGTCCTTATTATGTAGGACTCGAGGATGATTACGACATGGGTATTAATTTTGACATTACTCCTACCGACAGGCTTGAAATAAGCCTTGCCTATTTCCGTCAGGCTGAGCCTGAAGGTCCAAAATTCGGCGGCGATGTAACTTTCGGAAATGCCGGGCCTGGCCGTTATTCTTACGACATTGTACCCGGAAACGGTGCCTATGTAAGTGGAGGAGAAATAACTTCAACTTCTGCAAGTTTACGCGAACTCAACCAGTTCAATGCACGCGTAGCCTACGATGTTGCCGAAGGCTGGGAAGTAGGTGCATCTGCCCAGATAGGTGGCATTTACAACTCTGTTTTAGACGAATCTGAAACTTCTACTGCTTTTGCCGGGCATGTTGTCGGAAATTTTGGAAACTTTAATCTGAAAGCAGAGTATATTACCTATAACTATAATGCCAAAGGTGATAACGGAAACGATTTGGATGTGGTACAAATGGGTGCCTATGGATATGAATATTTTGGGGGCGACGACTACACAGGTGGTGTTGCAGCCGAGGCAAATATGTATGTTGTAGGTCTGGCATATACTATACCGGTTGAATGGGGACCGATTTCGAGTTTGCAGCCATATATTGATTATACGATGATTGATAAAACAAACGAAAATTTCTATGACACTGAACACCTTATACCGGGATTCCTTATCAGTGCCGGTGGTATTTATACCTATGTTGACTATGCAATGGGTAAAAACCAACCCTGGCTGACCGGAAATTTTGGTAAAGGATTAGGTTCGGGCGTTGAAGATCCGGATTGGAACAAACGTTTCAATATCAATATTGGATACTATTTCTAAAAACAAATAACCAAGTTATAATTTTATGGCCGACGAAAAAGATATCAGAATTAAAGTGGAGGACCTGACCCTCATTTTCGGAAAACGAAAGAAAGAGGCGCTGGAACTTCTCAATCAGGGTTACAGTAAAACTGAAATCCTGAAAAAGACCAAATGCACCGTAGGTGTAAACAAGGCCAGTTTTGAGATTAAGAAGGGAGAAATTTTTGTTATCATGGGGCTGTCGGGCAGCGGAAAGTCAACACTTATAAGGTGTTTAAACCGTTTGAATGACCCGACCGATGGAAGAGTGTTTTTTAAAGACCACGACATCACCCGTGATTCAAACAAACAGCTACTCAATACCCGCCGTACGGAAATGAGTATGGTGTTCCAGAAATTTGGGCTGCTCCCGCACCGGACTATATTGGAAAATGCAGCTTTTGGACTGGAAATCAGAGGTGAACCAAAAGAACAGCGGGATAAAAAAGCTATGAAGGCGCTCAAGACTGTTGGCCTCGAAGGATATGAAGATCAGTATCCTGCTGAAATGTCGGGCGGTATGCAACAGCGCGTTGGACTGGCACGTGCCCTGGCTAACGATACCGACGTGCTGTTAATGGATGAAGCATTTTCGGCGCTCGACCCGCTGATTAAATCCGACATGCAGGACGAACTGCTGCAAATCCAGAATAAACTGCATAAAACAATCGTGTTTATTACCCACGATCTGGACGAAGCCATGAAAGTAGGCGACCGGATTGCAATTATGAAAGACGGGATTGTGGAACAAATTGGTACAGCCGAAGAAATCCTTATCGAACCTGCAAGTGACTACGTAAAAGCATTTGTTGAAAAGGTGGATCGGAAAACCATTATTACAGCAGAAACGCTGATGTTCGACAACCCGACAATCGTAAGGTTAGAAAAAGACGGCCCAAAAGGCGCTATACGTAAAATGCGCTCTGCCGGCGTGGACGTCCTTCCGGTTGAAGATTCCGAAGAAAAATTTCTGGGATATGTTTGGCTCGGGGATATGCTGAAACTTGAAAAGGAGAAAGCTAAAACCGTAGAAAGTGCCATACATACAGAAGTGCCAAGTGTTTACAGACATTACACAGTGGAAGATATGCTGCCGCTTATTACCGGGCATCATCACCCGCTTGCAGTTATTGACGAAGAAGATGGCAGGTTGTTGGGATTAGTTACGCAAACTTCGTTAATAATTGAATCTACCCGTTTTGAAGATAAAGAAATGGGCGAATTAATTGATAAAGCAAACGAATTATAATATGGAAAAGATATTACCAATTGGAGAATATATCGAGGAGGGAATTAATTCACTGGAACAAAACTTATCCTTTCTCTGGAGGGGCATCGACGATGGCATTTCCTGGATAGTGGAAAACATGAACGATTTGTTTCTTGCGATACCCTTTGTTGTTCTTCTTGCACTAATAGCCTTTATTGCATACTATGTGAAAGCCGGTGGCAAAATGTTTACCAAAGCTGGTTTGAAAAATGCATACGGACTTACTATTTTTGTAATCCTCGGTTTATTGCTGATATATGTGATGGGGTATTGGAAAGAAGCGATTCAGACAACTACTCTGGTCATTGTTTCCACTATCATTGCATTAATACTTGGAATTCCGTTTGGAATATGGTCGGCCAAAAGCAATACGGCTGATACCATTATAAGACCCATCCTGGATTTTATGCAGACCATGCCCGCTTTTGTTTACCTGATTCCGGCCATCTTCTTTTTCAGTGTTGGAAACACGCCCGGTGTTATTGCAACGGTTATTTTTTCGTTGCCGCCATCGGTGAGGTTAACCAACCTCGGAATCAGAAATGTTCCGGGCGATGTAATTGAAGCCGGAAGAGCTTTTGGTGCCAACGAAAACCAGATTTTGTACAAAATCCAGTTGCCGCTGGCCATGCCTACTATACTTGCCGGAATTAACCAGGTAATTTTGCTCGCACTGTCAATGGTTGTAATTGCGTCAATGGTGGGTGCACGCGGACTGGGAAGCATTGTTTACCAGGGAATTCAGCAAAATGATATTGCGAAAGGATTTGAATCCGGTTTGGGAATTGTGATACTTGCTATGATTCTCGACAGGATTACACAGTCGATTGGAAGTAAAAAATAAATATTAACCTTAAAAAAAGATAGTATGTTGAAATTAAGAAAATTACTGAGCTTATTTATTGTACTGGCCCTTACCGTTGCCATTAGCTCATGCGGCGGAGGACAAAAAGGTTCAGACGAAGAAACAAAAGAAGTGACCATATTGTACCCGAACTGGGGAGAAGGCATTGCCTTTACCCACCTGGCAAAAGTAGCCCTCGAAGACAACGGGTACGAAGTTGACATCATTAACCTGGAACCGGGTTTGATATACGGTGAATTATCGAAAGAGCGATCAAAAGGTGATGTTTTTCTCGATGCCTGGTTGCCAAATACACATGCCCCTTACTGGGAGGATTATGGCGATAACCTGGTTAAACTGGGAGAATCATTCAGCAATGGTACCACTGGTTTGGTAGTTCCGTCGTATGTTGATATCAATTCAATTGAAGAACTGAATGACCATGTCGATAAATTCGACGGCGAAATTATCGGTATCGGAAGTGGTGCTGGAATCCATGCCAATACTGAAAAAGCTATTGAGGAATATGATCTCGATTTCGAACAAATTACCTCAAGTGGCCCGGCAATGGTTGCCAGTCTCGATAAAGCCGTTGCAAACGAAGAGTGGATTGTGATTACAGGATGGAAACCTCATTTTAAATGGGCAAACTTCGATATCAAATATCTCGATGATCCAAAAGATATTTATCCAAAAGATGTTTGCGCAATCGTATCGAGAACCGGTTTTGAAGAAGATATGCCCGAAGCTGCAACTTTCTTAAGTAACTTTAACCTTCAGGAAGAACAGCTATACAACCTGATGGCTTCCATCGAAGAGGAAGGCGAAGAAGC
The DNA here is from genome assembly GCA_964443035.1 of uncultured Tangfeifania sp. Classification (GTDB taxonomy): domain Bacteria; phylum Bacteroidota; class Bacteroidia; order Bacteroidales; family Prolixibacteraceae; genus Tangfeifania. The sequence continues at coordinate 2,151 of CAYUBV010000130.1, read as the reverse complement.
AGGCGCGCAAAAATGGTATGAGGCAAATAAAGTAACAGTAAACGCCTGGTTTGAGTAAATTGTTTGTCTGCACTGAATTTGCATTCAGATATTTCTGACAAAAAATCCCGGGGATTTAATTTTCCCCGGGATTTTTTTATTGAATCAAATAACCGGCTCAGTACCTGATTTGAAAATCGGAAAAACCATTTTTCGAATCGAATTTTTCTTTTGACAGATTATCGACCCGCCCCATCGAAGGTCCGCGTTCCAGATAATCGATAAACGGTTCCAGGTCTTTTTCCTCACCTTCAGCGTTCACTAAAACACTTCCGTCGGGCATGTTTTTCACCCAGCCTTTGATGTCGAAATCTTCGGCTTTTTGTTTAACAAACTGACGAAATCCTACTCCCTGAACCCTTCCTGTGATCTTAATTTCGTAATGTGCCATTAAATTCTATGATTTTTTGAATTCATCAACAACCTCGGGTTGAACCAACGCCCAGATAGAATAAACACCAACGGCGGTGCCCAGCGGGAAATTAAATAAATGAAGTACTGAAATAATCAGCGTCAGAATTCTTGCCCAGTCTTTCCGTTTAAACAATCCAATTCCCGCAACCAGGCCCGGAATACTCAGTGTGGTAATAACAATCACCACAATGTTGGCAATTATCGCTAAAATTTTCCGGGCTTCCATTTCCTCGACAAAAGTGCCGGTTACATTCAACACTGCAAAAACTATAATCCCGATAATTAATCCTAAAATGCTTAACCCGATGTGAAGGGCCGCAACTACATTGATATGTCTTTCCATAATTTAAGTTGTTTTTTCCTAAAATTACAAAAAAGAGCAGAAACAACCTTTTCGAAAAGGAAATAATTAATTTTAACTTTGAACCGGCCTGTTTTTAGCAGGTTTAATTTTATTAAAAAAGAGAATAAATGGCAGCAAATCAACCACTCGCAGAACGGCTCCGGCCCAAAACGCTCGACGATTACATCGGTCAGGAACACCTGGTGGGCAAAAATGCCGTGTTACGCAAAATGATTGAATCGGGAAATCTTTCATCACTCATTTTGTGGGGTCCTCCCGGAGTTGGAAAAACCACCCTTGCCAAAATAATTGCCAATACGCTCGATCGTCCGTTCCATACACTGAGCGCTGTTAATTCAGGGGTAAAAGATGTTCGCGAAGTAATTGAAAAAGCCAAAAAACAGCAGTTTTTCAACCGCCCGAACCCAATTCTTTTTATCGATGAAATTCACCGGTTCAGCAAATCGCAGCAGGATTCACTGCTGGGTGCGGTGGAAGACGGAACAATCACACTAATTGGTGCCACCACCGAAAATCCGTCTTTCGAGGTTATCTCTCCGCTCCTCTCGCGCTGCCAGGTGTATATTCTGAATTCGCTTGATAAAGAGGGATTGCTGAAGATTGTGGACCTCGCCCTGAAAAAAGATACTGAACTCAAAAAGAAGTCCGTCACAATTAAAGAAGACCATGCATTGCTGCGCTATTCCGGCGGCGATGCCCGCAAACTGCTGAATGTGCTTGAACTGGTTATTCTGTCAGAAGAAGGTGATAAAATAGAAATTACCAATAAAAATGTGACGGAGGGATTACAGCGAAACCTGGCTGCTTACGACAAAAAAGGCGAAATGCATTACGACATCATTTCCGCTTTCATAAAAAGTGTGCGGGGCAGCGACCCCGATGCCGCGGTTTACTGGCTGGCACGAATGATTGAAGGTGGCGAAGATGTAAAATTTATTGCACGCCGGCTGCTCATCCTCGCTGCCGAAGATATTGGCCTGGCCAACCCGAATGCGCTGCTGCTGGCACAAGGCACGTTCGATGCCGTGCACCAGATTGGCTACCCCGAGGCCCGGATTATTTTGTCGGAATGTACCATTTATCTCGCTACTTCACCAAAAAGCAACTCGGCCTACATGGCCATAGACGAGGCCATTTCACTGGTGAAAAAAACCGGTGATTTACCGGTTCCGCTGCACATACGCAATGCACCCACCAAACTGATGAAAGAAATTGGTTACGGGAAAGATTACAAATACGCACATTCTTATGAAGGTAATTTTGCAGAACAGGATTTTTTGCCCGAAGAGATAAAAAAAGAGCGTTTGTACCAGCCGGGAAAAAATCCGCAGGAA
>CAYUBV010000129.1:0-7456 GCA_964443035.1 uncultured Tangfeifania sp. | reverse complement strand
ACTAAATTTTTATGGTTGACCGTAAATATTCATACTAAATTTTTATGGTTTGTAAATTGCAGATGGAATATTTAGGATACAAATCAAAGACTCAAAGCTAATTCTTTTAGAAATTAGTTTCTTTATATACGGACAATTCAATCTTTTTTTCAATCTTTGCAACCGGAATTATTTAAGAAGGGGAAGATATGAGTTGTACAGGATGTTCATTTAATAATTCAATTTCGGGTCAGGCAGGTGACGCTTACGACTGGCTGAATGATTTACCGGAAACATCGTCGCAGAGCGACATTGTGGAGGTAAAATTTAAATCGACACGAAGAGAATTTTATAAAAACACAGATAACCTTAACCTGAAACGCGGTAACAAAGTAGTGGTTTCCACCTCACCCGGACACGACACAGGAGAGGTGACTTTAACCGGCTACCTGGCTGAAAAGCAATTCAACCGGAAAATAAAAAATACCAAACGCTACATCATCAATCCGGTTTTCCGAAAAGCCACGGATAATGATCTCAGTTTACTTACAGAAGCAAGGAGCAGGGAAAAGCAAACCCTGATTCGTTCGCGCCAGATTGCAGGAGATTTAGGTCTGGAAATGAAAATTGGCGATGTGGAATTCCGTGGCGACGGAAGAAAAGCGATTTTCTACTACATTGCCGATGGACGTGTGGATTTCAGGGAGCTGATAAAAAGGTATGCCCGCGAGTTCGGTATTAAAGTGGAAATGAAACAGATTGGAGCCCGCCAGGAAGCCGGACTTGTTGGCGGAATCGGGTCGTGCGGGCGCGAACTTTGCTGCTCGAGCTGGCGTACCGACTTTTCCAGCATTACTTCGGACGCTGCCCTGAAACAGGGACTTTCGCCATCGGCACAAAAAATGGCCGGGGCCTGCGGAAAGCTGAAATGCTGCCTGCTTTACGAACTGGATATGTACATCGAGTCGAGAAAAGAATTCCCGGAACAGTTGCTTTACCTGGAAACGGCAAACGGAATCGCAAAACCCATCAATACCGATTACCTGAGAAAAGAAATCTGGTTTGCCTACGATTCCGGTAATCCGGGAGCAACATTCAAACTTTCGTTGAAAGAGGTTAAAGACATTATCCAGAAGAACAAGCGTGGACAGAAACCGGAAATTACACCTAAAATTGACGACCAAGCAAAAGAGACCGGCTGGGAATCGTTAAATACCGAAAGGATTGACCGTTTCGAGAACCAAAACATCAACAAAAAAAGCAGGAAAAACAAGCGCCGAAACAACAAAAAAGGCAACCGGAATCAAAACCAAATTGCCAAAAAGAATAAATAAAGATTTCTAAAAAGCTCAGTTAACTGTCATTTCAAGAGTTCACCCAATTTTGTTGGGCATAATGAGGAAATGACAGAGATGCTGAAACAAGTTCAGCATGACGTTTCAAGGTTACTTGTACCCTTAATTAAATGCGTCACCCTGAACTTGTTTCAGGGTCTTATTTGTAAATCTGTCATTGGCAGTGCTCATAAATTTTATTGCTCAGGCTCGGCATCGAACTGCTCAATAAAATCAGTGGAAAGCACCTGGAATTCAGTCCGGCGGTTGATCGCACGTGCAATTTCCTGCTGTTCTTCGGTAAGTTCCAGAATAAATTCTTCGGTTAATTCATCGCCACGTTTCAGAAAATCATGTTCCTGTGCCATTTGCCGTGTAACTGTTTTTGGCCAGGTTTCGCCATAACCTTTTGCCACAAGACGCTGCGGATTGATTCCTTCTTCAATAAGGTAATCGACTACACTTTGCGCACGTTTCTGCGACAAATCGAAATTAAAATCATCGCTGCCCACATAGTCGGTGTGCGACATAATTTCAATGGTAATTGTCGGATTCAACGTCAGCACCCGAACCAGTGAATCGAGGGCCACCATTGATTCAGGCAGCAATTCCCAGCTTCCGAATTCGTAGTTAATGTTATCGAGCCGGATGGGATCTTCGGTGGAAGTGAGGTATAGATCGAACCTGAAATCTTTGCTGTCGTCGAGGCCAATTGTATTTGCAGTAGCTTTATCGCGCAAATATCCTTCTTTAAAGGCGGCAAAAACATATTCGGTTTCGGGCTGCAGCTTCATCTGAAACTCCCCGTCGCGGGCGCGCATCCGGAGATTGGTACCGTCGGATCCGATAATCCGGACGGTTGCTCCATCGAGTTTTGTGTTGTTTCCTTTATCGAAAACAGTACCTTCTACCCGGTAAATTTTTGGCGGCACAACAAATTCATACAAATCATCGCCGCGAGAACCTTTCCGGTTCGAAGTAAACATCCCTTTGTTTTCGCCCTGTACAAAGGCAATTCCAAAATCGTCGGAAGGAGAATTTACCGGATACCCCATATTCTTAATGGTCCAGTTTCCTTCTTCATCTTCATTAGCCACAAAAATATCGTGGCCTCCCATTCCAATGTGGTAATTGGATGAAAAGTAAAGATCGCCGTTGTCGCGAACAAAAGGAAACATTTCATCACCCGGCGTATTTATTGTCTCGCCAAGGTTTACAGGATTTGAGTAGGTGCCGCCATCCTTCTCAGCCGCCCAAATGTCTTTCCCGCCTTGTCCGCCGGGCATATCCGAAACAAAGTAAAGCACCGATTCATCGGGGCTCAACGCAGGGTGCCCGGCAATAATGCTGTCGGCCACTACCTGGAGTTTAATCGGATCGGACCATGAGCCGCGTGATTGCGAAGCCGAATACAATTCTGCTCCAAGTGCCTGTTGTTTGTCGTAGCGGCAACGGGTAAAAATCATTTTATCGCCGGTTGTCGATAAAGTAGAAGCTCCTTCCTCGTCGCCGGTGTTGATAATCAGCATTTCATCCAGCAACTGGGGTTTATCCCATTTCTGGCGCTGAATATTGAATGTTGACCGGAACAAATCCGCGTAATCCTCTCCGGTAATCATACTTTTCTTTTTACCGGTGGCTGCTTTCCGGGTTGAAGTAAAATAGACTTCATTGTCGCGACCGGCCACAAAAACCGGGGAATAATCACTCTCGCGTGAATTAATTTCTTTTATTGGGTTGATGATGTGACGTGTGGGGTTTGCAACCCAATCCTGAGTTTTGCGGATGGCTTCCAGGCCTGCCACTGCACGTTCGTCGCCGGGAATCGAATCGAGAAATGCCCGGTAATTTTCCACCGCCTCTTCATAATCCTGTGAAGCGCGCAGCATTTCAGCATATTTAAAAATAACCACCGGATCTTCGTAACCGCGGCGCATGGCATTGCGGTAATAAAGGGCAGCCATTTCATAATTACCAATGTAATTGTAACATTCGGCAATGGCATAAGCATATTCCCGGCGTTTGTCGCGGTCTTTTTCCTTGCGGCTGGCCTTTCTGTATTTTTCAATGGCCTGGTAATATTCGCCAATATCGTGTGAAAGCATTGCCTCGCGACCGAGTTTTGAGGCGCTGCACGATGCTAAAACAACCAATATAATTGATAACAATAAGAATCTGATGCTTTTATCCATACCCATCTCCACTTTCGAAGAAGTAAAAGTAAATTATTTTTTTTAACAGCTACAAAAATAACGGTTGTTTGGAAGAATAAGTATAATCCGACGCAGTTCGTTGCCATAAAAAAAGAGGCCCTGTAAAAAGCCTCTCTTTCAAATTTGAAATTATACTTAAAAATCACCTTACGAACAACAATTCACGGTATTTGGGCAACGGCCACAATTCGTTGTCAACAATCAATTCCAGCTTATCGATGTGGTAGCGGATATCATCCAGGTAAGGCCTTACATTTTTATCGTAAGCTTCGGCCTTTTCTACAATATCCACAATTACGTTGGCTTTTTTCCGTGCTTCAATCATCTCTTTGCGCTTGGATTTTATAGCAGAAATATGTCCTCCCACTTCTTTTATCAGTTCTTTGCGGGCACCTGCCAGTTGCTCAAATTCCTCTTCGTCGAATAATTCTCTCTGGCGGATGACATTTTCGAGCAGCATGGTTTGATACTTCACTGCGGTAGGCGCAATATGGTTGATAGCAATATCGCCAAGAACACGCGCTTCAATCTGAATTTTCATGATGAATTTTTCATACTCCACTTCCACGCGGCCATGCAATTCAGGTTCGTTAAATACACCCAGGCTTTCGAATAACCTTTTACTTTCCGGACGAAGATAAGCAGCAAGCGACTCGGGCACGCTTTTTACGTTTGTCAAACCACGGCTTTTGGCTTCATGTACCCACTCCTCGCTGTAACCATCGCCATTGAAACGTATTGGTTTTGAGTCAATAATCAGATCTTTCAAAACCTGGAAAATAGCTTCATCTTTTTTTACATCTTGTTCGATGAGTGCGTCAACTTCAGTTTTAAATTTATTCAACTGATTGGCCACTACGGCATTGAGCACGATTAGCGCCGAAGCATTGTTTGCCGATGATCCAACTGCACGGAATTCAAACCGGTTTCCGGTGAATGCGAACGGCGAAGTCCGGTTTCGGTCGGTATTATCGAGAATAATCTCGGGAATCCTTCCGATGTTCAGCTTAAGGGCTGTTTTTTCTTCGGGTGTCATTTTTCGATCCACTACCGATTCTTCCATAAAATCGAGCATGCCCGAAACCTCTGTTCCCAAAAATACCGACAAAATTGACGGCGGTGCTTCATTGGCTCCCAAACGGTGCTGGTTCGATGCTGAAAGGATGCTCGCACGAAGCAGGTCCTGGCTGTCGTAAACCGCTTTAATTGTATTGATTACAAATGTAAGGAAAAGCAGGTTCGACTTCGGATTTTTACCGGGCGAATAGAGGTTGACTCCCGTATTGGTCGACAAAGACCAGTTGTTATGCTTTCCTGAGCCGTTAATTCCTGAAAATGGTTTTTCATGATATAGAACACGGAATTTATGACGACGTGCAATTTTAATCATCACATCCATAATGAGCTGGTTATGGTCGTTTGCCAAATTGGCTTCTTCAAAAATCGGCGCCAGCTCAAACTGGTTTGGAGCTACCTCGTTATGGCGTGTTTTTACCGGAATTCCCAGTTTGTAGGCTTCATTTTCCACATCCTGCATAAAGCGGTTTACACGGGTGGGGATGGACGAAAAATAATGGTCGTCTAACTGCTGGTCTTTCGACGAGGCGTGACCGGTGAGTGTGCGGCCTGTAAGCACAAGGTCGGGGCGGGCCATATACAAAGCTTCATCAATCAGAAAATACTCCTGCTCCCACCCAAGGTTTGCTTTTACCGAAGTCACATTTTTATCGAAATACTGGCAGACAGCAGTAGCTGCTTTATCAACCTGGTAAAGTGCACGTAAAAGCGGGGTTTTGTAATCGAGCGCTTCGCCGGTGTACGAAATAAAAATAGTGGGAATGGTCAGTGTGGTTTCATTGATAAAAGCCGGTGATGAAGGATCCCATGCTGTGTAACCACGGGCTTCGAAAGTCTGACGGATTCCGCCGCTCGGGAACGAAGATGCATCGGGTTCCTGCTGAGCCAGCAGCTCACCTGAGAATGCTTCAACCACACTTCCGTTTTCTCCGTGCACAATAAAAGCATCATGCTTTTCTGCGGTTGTATCGGTCAGCGGCTGAAACCAGTGTGTATAGTGAGTCGCTCCGTTTTCAAGCGCCCACGATTTCATACCCTGGGCCACCTGATCGGCCATTTTGCGGTCGATGGTTGTTCCTTTGTCAATTGCTTCCATTACTGCATTGAAAGCCACTTTAGACAAGTATTTTTTCATTTTTGTCTTATCGAAAACCGACTTGCCGTAATAATCCGATACCAGGTTTTCTTCCCTGACAAATTCTTCAGGTTTCCGGTTCAAAACCTCTTCCAGTGCTTTTAATCTGAATTGTGCCATAACTATTTTTTTTAGAATTTATACTTTCGAACCAAAAATATGCTTTTAAACACTCCAGCCATCAAAAAACACAGGTATTTTTATTTTTTATTGATATTTTTTTAACAAATACCCCATTTTTACCATGATATTTGGCAAACTTCAAATTATTTTTCCATCAATACCCCCAAAATCAACAGCCTGCTCCCTACTGAAAAAATTGAATTTTTTGTGTAATGATTTGACAATCTCTTAACTAATTCATTTTGATGATTTAATCTGCTTGGCATTCAATGAAATATTGTAATTTCGAATTTTTAAAAACTATATGTAAACAGCATGAAAACAAACAGACGTAATTTTATTAAAACCAGTGGAGCGGCTGTTGCCGGAGGAATGGTTTTACCTCCGTTTTTACAGTCGTTTCAAAACATACAAATTTCAGCAGACGTGAAAAATTATTTAGATCAATTTGAAGTATCGGCGGAGATGCTGCAGAAAGTAATTTCTGCAGCAATGAGTAAAGGAGGCGATTATGCCGACCTGTTTTTCGAGCACAAAAAAAGCAACAGCCTTGGCCTGGAAGACGGAAAAGTAAACAGGGCCTATTCCAACATCGATTTTGGTGTGGGAATCAGGGTTTTGAAAGGCGACCAAACAGGTTTTGCCTACTCGGAAACCATTACACCCGATGCCATGCTGAACGCGGCTAAACTGGCAGCCAACATTGCCGACAGTACCAGCGATTATAAAAATGTGGACATCAGTGAAAAAATACCTCCGCGTTTCTACAATATTTCGAAAAAATGGGACGATGTTTCTGTAGAAGATAAAGTTCCGTACGTACAAAAAATTAATGACCGGATTTTTTCGCTCGACGATAAAGTAATAAAAGTAAATGCTTTTATGAGCGATGAAACTTCGTATGTGTTGTTTTACAACTCCGAAGGCCGGCTCACCTATGATTACCGCCCCATGATTAATTTCGGTGCACTTTGCATTATGCAAAAAGGTGAGCAGGTTGAAAATTCGTATGCAGCACGTTCTTTCAGAAAAGGCTTTGAATGGCTAACCGACGATTTGGTAGACAAACTTGCCCATGAAGCGGTTGACCGGACCAACATTTTGTTTGAAGCCACCAAACCCAAAGCCGGCGAAATGCCTGTGGTTATGGGAGCCGGGGGCTCGGGAATTCTGCTCCATGAAGCCATCGGGCACACATTCGAAGCAGATTTTAACCGGAAAGGCACTTCCATCTTCAGCGATAAAATGGGTAAAAAAGTGGCCGAAAGTTTTGTGAACATCATCGATGACGGTACACTTGCCAACAACCGGGGTTCCATAAATGTGGACGACGAAGGAAACGACGTGGAGAAAACCTATCTTGTAAAAGACGGTGTGCTAAACAGCTATATTCACGACCGCATCAGTTCAAATCATTACGGAGTCAATCCTACCGGAAACGGCCGTCGCGAATCATTCCGCAACATTCCGCTGCCCCGCATGCGGGCCACTTACATGGAAACCGGGCCACACACGAAAAACGATATTATTTCGAATGTGGATTACGGTGTTTATGTAGACAATTTCAGCAACGGCGAAGTAAAAATCGGTGCCGG
>CAYUBV010000128.1:0-7465 GCA_964443035.1 uncultured Tangfeifania sp. | reverse complement strand
TTCATGAGATCCCTCGCTTGGGCTCGGGATAAGTTCGACAAAATGATTTTGAATTCAAAATCATAGTCTCACTTAACTGCCAAAATCGTCGAATGCCACGTTTTCATCGGGCACGCCCAGGTTGTAAAGCATTTTCTGAAGGGCGTCGTTCATCATAGGCGGACCGCAGAGGTAATAATCAATTTCCTCGGGCTCCTCGTGTTTGCTCAGGTACTGGTCGTAAATTACCTGGTGGATAAATCCGGTCGGCCCTTCCCATTTGTCTTCAGGAAGCGGCTCTGAAAGTGCCAGGTGAAATTCGAAATTGTCGAAATTCTTTTCAATATCGCGGAACTGCTCGTAATAGAACACCTCTTTCCATGAGCGTGCTCCGTACCAGAACGTAATCTTTTTGTCGCTCTCTTTTAATGTGTGGAACAGATGGAACAGGTGCGAACGCATGGGCGCCATTCCTGCACCACCACCGACAAACATCATTTCGTTATCGCTATCTTTCAGGAAAAATTCTCCGTATGGTCCTGAAATGGTCACTTTATCGCCCGGTTTGCGCGAAAAGATGTAAGAAGAACAAATTCCCGGATTCACATTTTTGAATCCGTTGTTGGCGCGGTCCCACGGCGGGGTGGCAATACGAATGTTCAGCATCACGATGTTTCCTTCAGCCGGGTGGTTGGCCATTGAATAGGCACGAAAAGTAGGCTCGGGGTTTTTCATCTTCAGATCGAACATTCCAAAGTTCTCCCAGTCTTTCAGGTATTTCTCATCCACCTCGATGTCTTTAAAATCAACTTCCACTTTCGGGACATCAATCTGAATGTAGCCCCCCGATTTGAAATCGAGGTTTTCGCCTTTAGGAAGTCTCACCACAAATTCCTTAATAAAAGTAGCCACGTTTTTATTGGAAACCACTTCGCACTCCCATTTTTTCACACCAAGCACTTCCTGCGGAACTCTTATTTTGAGGTCTTCTTTTACTTTTACCTGGCATGCCAGCCGCCAGTTATCGTTTTGTTCCTTCCGCGTAAAAAAATCGGTTTCGGTAGGCAGAATGGAGCCAGCTCCCTCATCAATCTGGCAACGGCACATAGCACAGGTTCCGCCGCCACCGCAAGCCGATGGAAGTAATATTTTATTATTGCTCAATGTAGAAAGAAGTGTGCTTCCCGGCTCGGTCACAATTTCGCGATCTCCGTCGTTAATGTCAATCGCAACTTCTCCCGAAGGAGTTAGCTTTTTCTTGGCAAAAAGCAAAACGGCAACCAGCAGGATAATAACTCCCAAGAAAACCGCCACACTGGCAATTACAACGGTTGTTTGTGTTGATAACAATAGCATTGAAACTGTTTTTATATTTTACAATTTAATTCCCATGAAGCCCATAAACGCAAGCCCCATTAAGCCGGTAACAATAAAGGTGATTCCAAGTCCGCGCAAAGGTCCCGGAACATTGGAATACTGAATTTTTTCGCGGATAGCAGCAATACCTACAATTGCCAGAAACCAGCCAACTCCCGAACCAAGTCCGTAAGTAGTAGCTTCGCCAATGTTCAGAAATGCTTTTTGCTGCATAAAAAGTGAACCACCCAAAATGGCGCAGTTTACAGCAATAAGCGGAAGGAAAATACCCAATTGACTGTAAAGCACGGGGGCAAATTTCTCAACCACCATTTCAACAAGTTGCACCATGGATGCAATAACTGCAATGAACATGATGAAGGACAGGAAGCTAAGTTCGACATCGGCAAACGCGGGGCTTACCCATGTTAATGCGCCTTCCTGCAACACATAATTTTCGAGCAGAAAATTCACCGGAACAGTAATTCCGAGAACAAATATAACGGCTATTCCCAAACCGGTTGCTGTTTTCACCGTTTTCGAAACAGCGAGGTAAGAACACATGCCCAGAAAATAGGCAAATACCATGTTCTCAATAAAAATCGACTTAATAAATATGTTAATCAGATTTTCCATAATTCTTTACTTTTTGGCGGTTAATCTTCAATTAACTTACGGTTTTTGCTACGTTGTACCCAAATAATAATTCCCACGGTAATCAGTGCCATCGGGGGCAAAATCATCATGCCGTTGTTTTCGTAGAATCCTCCGTTGGCAATGTACCAGCTTTCAGGAATTACCTGGAATCCATATATGGAACCGGAACCGAAAAGTTCGCGCACAAAACCAACAATAATAAGAATAACACCGTATCCGGCGGCATTCCCTACTCCATCGAGAAACGATTGCCACGGGCGGTTGCCAAGTGCAAAAGCCTCGAGGCGTCCCATAATGATACAGTTGGTAATAATCAGCCCAACAAACACGGAGAGCTGTTTACTTACATCGTACACATACGCTTTTAGCACCTGGTCGACCAGGATTACCAGCGCGGCAATTACTACCAGTTGCACAATAATCCGGATTCGGTTTGGAATGGTATTTCGCAACAGGGAAACAATCACGTTCGACAGCGCCATCACTGCAACAACCGAAAGGGCCATTACTACCGATGGTTTTAATTGCGCTGTTACCGCCAGCGCCGAACAGATTCCAAGTACCTGTACCGTAATCGGGTTGCTGTCGTTGATTGGATCAGACAGCAGTTTTAAATTTTTTCTTGAAAATAATGGTTCGCTCATCGCTTATTATTTTTTCTTTTGTAAGAATTCGCTGTAACTCTCAAAACCTGAAAGAAGCATTTCCTGAAGACCTTTACTGGTGATGGTACCACCTGATATTCCGTCAACTGAATGCTCCTCGGGAGCTTCCTGTCCAACCTTGGTAACGGTTACGGAAATAAGTTCTCCCTGGTCGTTGTAAATCTCTTTTCCTGTAAATCTTTCCTGAAACCAGGTGGTGGATATTTCGGCACCCAAACCGGGTGTTTCACTCTGGTGATCGAAATTGGCTCCGTAAATGGTGCTCATATCCGAGTCTAAAGAAACAAATCCCCAGATTGGCCCCCACAAACCGGCGCCTCTCATCGGAAAAATATATTTCAATCCATCTTCGGTCTGGCATTCGTAAACAGGTAAAAGACGATCTTCCAAAGGCTTGGCCTGTTGCTTTTTCAAATCGATATCAAAAGCATCTTCGTCTTCCACAACTTCGCCCCCGGAATTCACCACGTACTGGTTCTCTATTCTATCGGCATAAATATCCGCTGCATTTTCAGTTGTGCTTTCAATGTCTACCGAAGCAAGGATATTCTGCATTTTCTCCACCTCGATATTTGTATTTTGCAGAGGACGTAAAGCCATTGCAATCGACGCAAGAATGGCGGCCACCAGAATAACCATAGCCGCTGCGTAAATAAATGTATATGTATTACTGTTCCTGTCCATGATTTCAATTTTTTAGGTTATGCTGCAACTTTAGCCTTTTCCATGCGACGTTTGATATGGCCCTTAATTACATAGTGGTCGATCAAAGGAGCAAAGGTGTTCATCAATAAAATCGCCAGCATCATTCCTTCCGGGTAGGCCGGGTTTAGTACGCGAATCAGAATCGCCAGCAAACCAATCAGGAAACCGTAAATCCATTTTCCTTTTTGGGTTTGAGCTGCCGAAACCGGGTCGGTGGCCATAAAAACGGCTCCAAATATAAATCCTCCCAGTACCATGTGGTGCCAGAACGGAACTTCCATGAAAGGATTCACTGCGAAAATATTCAGCAAAATTCCCATAAATAAACCGCCAACTACAGTCGACAGCATAATTTTCCAGTTACCAATTCCGGTTACAATCAGAATAGCTGCACCAATCAGTACCGCTAATGCAGATGTTTCGCCAATTGACCCGGGAATAAACCCGAAAAAAGCATCGGATACATTGTAAGTTATATTCCCTGCTGCCGCATCGGCCAGGGGAGTTGCCCCGGTAAATCCGTCGATGGTGCCGGCGTTTTCACCTAATGAGAACCACACCGAGTTTCCTGACATTTGGGCCGGATAGGCAAAAAACAGGAAAGCCCTTGCCAGCATTGCCGGGTTCCAGATATTCATTCCGGTACCGCCAAAAACTTCTTTTCCGATAATTACTGCAAATGCAGTGGCAATACCCACCATCCAAAGCGGAGTTTCAATGGGCATAATCAGCGGAATAAGCATTCCCGAAACCAGGAAGCCTTCGTTAATTTCGTGGCCGCGCATTTGTGCAAACGCAAACTCGATTCCCAAACCTACAGCATACGAAACAATAACTACGGGAAGAACTTTTATAAGTCCGTATAAAAAGATATCAAAAAATCCCTGTGACGTCAGTTCACCAATAACCCTGAAATGCTGGTAGCCAATATTGTACATACCAAACAAAAGCGATGGCACCAGTGCCAGCACCACAATCGACATCGTACGTTTCAGGTCGATGTAATCGTGAATGTGTGTACCGGTTTTGGAAGTTTCTTTCGGTACAAACAGAAACGTAAAGAAACCATCGTGCACCGATTGAAGCCAGTGATACTTTGCTCCCTTCTGTACATACGGCTCAGTTTTTTCAAAAAAGTTTTTTATAGATTTCATCTTGAATCAGACTAATTTGTTACTTCATTTATTATCCAAGCTCTTTAATCATGGTATTGATTCCCTGGCGCAATGTATCCTGCCACTTGATTTTTGAAGTACAGATATATTCGCACAATGCAAAATCTTCCTCGATAACTTCGTAAATTCCGAGCTGTTCCATTTTGTCGATATCGTTGGCCATGATGGCTTTCACCAGGAAAACCGGAAGAATATCCATTGGAACTACTTTGTAGTACTGGTCGGTAATTACAAAAGCCCGTTCGCCGCCATGAAGATTAGCGTTCATTTCGTATGCATCCTTCGGAAACAGTTTTGAAAGAAACGCATGGGTTCCGCTGAATTTGTCCACACCGGGTTTTGCCCATCCGAATGCTTCGTATTCGTCGCCTTCAGGAATCACGCTTACCAATGAATGGTAGAAACCAAGATAGTTTTGTGGTTTAACCTTATCGCCGGTTAAAACATTGCCGCTGATAATGCGCTGCTTGTAATCCACTTTTTTCAGCCGGCCTTCTGTTACTGACGATACAGGTGCGCCGAGCACAGTTTCGTAATACTGCGGCTTTTCCACTTCTGAGCCCACCAGCGCCATTACCCGCGAAAAATCAACCTTACCTGTTTCAAACAAACGCCCGATAAACAGCACATCGTACGCATTCACCGTCCACACCAATTCACCCCTGATTATGGGAGAAATATGATGAATCTGAACGCCCACATTTCCTGCCGGATGCGGCCCTGAAAACTGCCTGATTGTTGCATTTTTTACTTTTGCAAAAGGTGAATTCTCATTAACACCGAGAAAAACTTCACCTTCGGTGAGTTTTGCCAGCGCATCGATTCCGGTCTGGAAGGTTTGCATTTTACCTTCGAACACATAATTTACATCGGGTGCAAGGGGCGCTGTATCGAAGGTGGAAATAAATACAGCACGTGGTTTTTTCTCAGGCGAAGCAATAATTCCGTACGGACGTTGCTTTATGAACGGCCACAAACCACTTTGCAGCAGTTGCTCCTTCACTTCATCACCCGACAAGCTGTTCGGATCGGCCTTTTTAAATTCGGCATTACCGGCATTCTTGTCAACTTCTACAACCACTTCCAGTATTTTCCTTCGTTCGCCACGGTTAACCGATGCAACTTTTCCGCCTAAAGGGGCAGTAAACTTCACTTCAGGATGGTATTTGTCGTAAAACAAAGCATCGCCGGTTTTCACTTCGTCTCCCTGCTTAATACTCAGCTTTGGAGTAAGACCGTAAAAATCAGTTGGTTTTAAGGCAACCGTAGCAGGAACAGAAAGCGTTCCGAGCGCCTTTTCGGCACTCCCTTTCAGCTTAATATTCAGCCCTTTCCTTAACTTTATAACTTCTGACATTTTAATCAAGAATAGTATTTTTTATCAGGTTGGCAAAAGTAAATAATAAATTGGCTTTTCACAATCTAAACAGTGGAAAAATCAAAGGTTCAAAATATACAAATAGGTCAATATGTTCGTTGATATTTATCACCCTAACAGAACTCTTTGTTGCTTCGTTCAAAAAAAATATTCTGATTTCTCAGATTAAATTTACTTTTATAACGTTGAAAAGAATGGTGGGGTTCAAAAAAAAGAAACAGCTTTCGAACAGCGTTCATTTAATTTCGGAATGGAAATTGAATAAAGTATCTTTGCCACTAAAAGCAATAAGCCGGATATAATAAAAACGTACAATGATAAAAAATACGATTATAACACTTCTTCTCTTAGCTTATGCTACACTTCTCCAGGCACAGGAAGAGAATTTTTATTACGAAAATGCCGTGTTCAGCGATGACATAAAAACGGTGATGATGCACCGCGATGGTTTCGAATTGTCGAATCCGATTTACGAAATTGGCGAAGAAACTCAACTTGTTTTTAAATTCGATGACCTTTCGGGCGAAGTAAAGGATTATTTTTACACCCTGATTCATTGCGATGCCAACTGGAATGAAAGTTTTATCCTGCAGTCGGACTACCTGGAAGGATTTTCCGAAAATCCTGTAACCGATTATGCACGATCCTTTAATACAACATTCGATTACATTAACTACCGTGTGATGCTGCCCAATGAAAATGTCGATTTCAAAGTTTCGGGAAATTATGCACTGGTTATTTATGAAGACGGCAACCCGGAGCAAAAAATCCTAAGCAAACGTTTTTATGTGGTTGAACCGATGGTTGATGTGGAAGGAACTGTTCGGCGTGCCACGCTTGATGCGTTTAAAGGCGAAAACCATGAAGTGGATTTTACAGTTTATCATGAAAATCTGGAAATCCAGAATGCGCGTGAGGAAGTCAAGGTTGTGATTATGCAAAACAACCGCTGGGACAACGCCATAACAGATTTGCAGCCGCTTTTCATACGCTCTGGCCAACTGGTTTACGATTATAACCGCGAAAACGTATTTGCTGCCGGAAACGAATTTCGCTATTTCGATAACCGCACCAACCGGTTTAACGGCGAGAATGTTTTATCAACCGAATTTCACCGGCCGTATTATCACAAAACCCTCATGTTTGATGAACCGCGGGCCGGAGAAATGTATTTCGCTTACGAAGAGATGAACGGGCAATATGTGGTGGAGAGTCAGGACCGGGAAGTGGAGGATTACGACCTGGAAAGCGACTATACTTTTGTGCATTTCACGCTTGAAATGGAAACTATTTTGCTGGGCGGCACCGTCAATGTTTTTGGCGAACTGAACAACTGGAACGCCAACAAAAGCAACGAAATGACCTGGAATTTCGATACGAGTGCCTACGAACTCACCATGCTTTTAAAACAGGGCTATTACAATTATTATTACGTGTATGTTCCTGATGGTGCGCAGGTAGCCGACCACACCAACATTGAAGGCAGTTTCTGGGAAACCGAAAACGAGTACCAGATTTTTGTGTACTACACCGAAATGGGCTCGCGCTAC
>CAYUBV010000127.1:3653-7472 GCA_964443035.1 uncultured Tangfeifania sp. | reverse complement strand
TAATGCCCTGCCGCTGATACCACCACAACAGTAACTTTTCCCTCATCAATACGGTAAATCATCCGGTTTTTTTTATCAATTCTCCGGCTCCAATAGCCAGCAAGGTTGTATTTTAATTGCTCCGGCTGGCCGGTTCCTGTTGTTGGGTGCAGTTCAAGTTCTTTCAAAAAAGCCTGTATTTTCCTGAATGCGGTTTTGTTTCCTGCTTTCAGGTAACTACGAATATCCCTGTCTGCCCGTGGTAAAATATCAACCTTGTATTTCATCCTCAAGGCTTTTGAAGTAATTATCTATATCCTCATCGCCTTTAAGGGTAATTGCACCTTCTCTTTCTTTTTCAGCCTCCTGAATCATCTCTACAAATTCAGGATCGTATGGACTTTCTTTTTTTTCAAAAGGTATCTTCATGGCCCTTAAAACCGATTTAATGGCTTTTAGTTGCTCTCTGTTTTGTGGATGTACTGTTAATGCTTCCATATCATCATTTTTATTCATTTGTGTTTTTAAAAGGCTCTAACCCAAAATTCACTATTGCATCAAGTGCGGTGGCATTTATATTTATCGTTGCCAGGGTAAGATTTAATACAGGCTTTTTCATGATAGTTATTTTATCTTTCCACCAAACAAAGGTATCGTTTGTTGAATTATAATTCAAAAATGTTTGGCTGTTTTTTAAGCTTAAACTACCTTTTTATTTGAGTACCAACTGAAATTACTTTGATTTGGTTGAGCACTATTTTAGATAATTTTCCAATTTCTAATTTCTGAATTAGCTAAAAATCTTATTTTTGTAAAATCACTGAGAATTAAGGACAGATTTTAAGGCCAATTTAAAAATTTTTTCATCATGGGAATTAGTGCATGTATTCAAAGATTTGTAGATAATCTGGATATTCACTCACCCTATTATTTATTGCTGCTGTTTTTCACAGGATTACTGATTGTGGCAACTTTTTATGTAAAACAGGAGGTGTATGGTTTTCGGTATACTGTTCAGGCGCCGGCAATTCAGGAGATAAATATCCCGCACAATCAGATTGCCACTTTTTATGAGTCAGATTTTTTGAGTAAAGCCGCTGAGGAGTACAACATTAACTACTAATTTTCACTTCCGTAATTTCATATTGTTCCCACAGGTATAACAAATGACCCGGGTTATTTAACGGGGGTTGACAATTAATTCAGATTTCTTTTTTGCACAAACCGATTGATCTTTTCTTTCAATTCTTTTAACGAAACCGGTTTGGTCAGGTAATCGTCGCAACCTGCCAGCATAGCTTTTTCCCGGTCGCCCTTCATGGCATAAGCAGTTTGAATAATTACAGGAAGGTTGGGAAACTCACTTTTTATAATTTTTGTAGCTTCATATCCGTTCATCTCCGGCAGTTGCACATCCATCAGCACCAAATCGACGTGGTTATTTCGTAAAAATTCAATCCCATCTTTTGGCCGGATAAAATTCACCAGTTTGTATCCCTGCAGGTGAACCACACTTTTCAGAAACCCGATGCTTGCCGGATCATCTTCAAAAGACACAATCTGCCCGGTTTTAGCTGGCGCTTCTGCCTCATTCCCTGTTTTTTGAGAAGGCAATTCATCAGCAACATCTGACTTGTCAAAATTATTCTTTTCACGGGGAATTGTTACGCGAAAAACCGAGCCTTCTCCTATTTCAGAATCTACCCGTATGCTTCCGCCCAGCCGCTCGATTATGCCTGAAACAATGGATAATCCCAGCCCGGAACCTTCGTATCTCCGGGTATGCCCTTCATCTACCTGCCGGAAAGTTTCAAATACAGAATTGATTTTTTCTTTTTGAATTCCAACACCGGAATCTTTCACATACAGTTCAATTTCGGTACTGTTTGCAGCAAAACACCCGAACCTGATACATCCTTTTGCAGTAAACTTAAATGCATTGTCGAGCAAATTTTTCAGCACCTGGTACACCCTGTTTTTATCTGATTGAATAACTGAAAGCTCTTTATCAGGGCAATAGTTCACTTTCAGTTCAATCTCCTGAAGTTTTTCCGATTTTTCGGTTTTGTAAGAAAAATACATCTCCCCGAGCAGCTCATTTACATCGAACCGGGAATACTCGATTCTTAGCTGATTCGACCGGATAAGTGAAATATCGAGAATATCGTCGATAACTGTTGTGAGCCGCCGTCCTGAGTTTTCAATAATTTTTCCGTAATAATTAATTTTACTTTTTTCCACATCTTCCGAGCAGATAATATTCGAAAAACCGAGAATTGCATTCAGCGGAGTACGGATTTCATGGCTCATATTTGCCAGAAAAATTGATTTCAAACGGTCGCTTTCTTCTGCTTTTTCTTTGGCAAACCGCAACGCTTCATTCATTTGTTTGTAAAGCGTAATGTCGTGTCCGATGCCAACCATACCGGTAATATTTCTCACTCTGTCACGCAGGGGTATTTTCGTGGTTAAAATCCAGCGCTTCGGCTCACCCGGCAATTCTTCTTCGCGGTTCAGAACTGTTTCGCCGTTTTCGATTACGCGCCGGTCATCTTCTGCATAATTTTCTGCTGTTTCTGCCGGAAAGATATCAAAATCTGTTTTCCCGATTAATTCATCCGGATTTTCAAAACCACAATTCCGGGCATCGCCTTTGTTCGAGATTATTTTGCGGTAGTTGGCATCCTTCATATAAATGGCATCGGGCAAATTGTCGATGAGTGTGCGCAAAAGTGTGTTGGTACGGTTTAGTTCGTTTTCAGCCTTAACTTTTTCGGTAATGTCGCGAATAACCCCAAAAACCATGTTCTTATCTTCGTGGTACTCGGCAATGGAATGAATGCTCCGGATTTCGCCGTCGGAAGGTCGTTCGATTTCAAAAACAATGTCGTAACTCTCTTTCCCCGCAATCAGATCTTCCAACTCCTTGTCGAGCTGTTTGCGGTATTTGGATAACGGAATTCCCTGAGCCACTTCCAGCGGGAGTACAGTTTTTTCTATGCCGTAAATCTCACTCGCTCCTTTTGTTGAAATCATAAGTTGATTTGTGAGATCGATTTCCCAGTAGCCGAAATGCCCCAGTTTTTCCGCCCGCCCAAGACGGCGTGTATTTATCTTCACTTCTTTTCGGGTTGTAACTTCACTGGTGATGTTGTTAATGCAGGCCAAAACCGTGTTGGCTTTCAGGGGTTTTACTTCTACCCTGAAAAATTCTTTTTGCCCGTTGTCTTCTTTTTCAAGAATAAACTGTGTGCTGCCGGTATTTTGAGTTTTTTGCTGACAAATGCACTTTCCGTTTTGTTCCTCACAAGGAGATTCTCCGTTGAAAAGCTCCCGGAAACAATTTTTACCGACAGAAACTCCGATATTGTTTGTTTGGAGAATTTCTTTTTTATCAACATCAATCACATAATAATCAACGGGCAAGGCCTTCAATAATTCTTCTGCATTCATTCTGTTTTCCCTTTAAAACGGCTTTTTTATTGTCCTTTATCTTCTGCGTCCACTTCAGAAACGGCAAATGTAACTCTAATTGGCAGCTTTGCAAATATTAAAATTTTAAAATTTTTAGCCTTCAACAGTCTGAATTCTAAACTTTTGTTTTTATTGAATCGATAAATTCAACAATTAAAAAGATTTGATTTGCTGCAGAATTTGATGGAAAATTTCCTGGCCGATGGTTACTTCGCTGTAAATTTCTTTTACTGTTTTTTTGGTGATTTTCTCAAAATCCTCAAACCGCGGCAGAATCAAAACTCCACCCAGTTCAACCGAGGCCGGCCCAACAACAATTTGTTCTTCACCTTCCCTGTAAAAATGAGATGGCCGTTGTTTTTCCCG
>CAYUBV010000127.1:0-3553 GCA_964443035.1 uncultured Tangfeifania sp. | reverse complement strand
ACGGTAAAATCTTTTAGCTCACGGCTCAGTTTGAGCATATCGTCAAAATATTCCGGAATTTGCTGCGGCGTGTGTTGCAGCCGGGGAATGGTGAGATGGGTTGAAAATATCGGGAAAGGATTTATAAGGATGAAATAATTTTCCTGGAACCGAATACCTTTTTGTTCCGGTGGAAGATTTTCCAGACACAAAAAACAGGGTCGTTCGGCAATACTTTTTACATCAGTTTTGGCTGCCGACGAACGAATCCTTTCCGGATTAAACTGTGCCTGGATTTTAAAATAATCAAAGTTGAAAATGCGGGTTTGAATTCGACTCAATCCATGGTAATTTTCGGCAGCCATTTCCCAGGTTGCTTTTTGCTGGGCAACCAGTGCTTTGGCCTGTTCGTTTAAATTTTGAACCGAACCAAACTTCCTGAGTTCCTCAACCTTTATTGTTTTTTGTTTAAGCACTTTTTTATCATCAACTCTTCTACAAAAGAAATTTATTATTCTGCTGAAAACTGTGACTGATCACTGCGACTGATCACTACCTGCTTTCTTCATCCGTGCTTTCAGTTCAATGGTACGCACCCGGTCTTTGTACAAATTATGGGCATTTTGTTTTTCAACATCCAGCGAGGCGTCGGTGTTGTCGGACCAGCGGCGGCACAGGTAAACCGGTTCATAAATCCGCCCGATTTTATACTCCCGCGAAATGGCCAGTCCTACGGCATAATCTTCGCCGTAACTCACATTCGGGACCCTGATTTTTCGCAATACCGGGGTGTAAAATGCACGGGGCGCTCCCAGCCCGTTTATGCGTAACGCGTTATTCGGCCCATTTTCAGGTGTCCATTCTTTGTGTTCAATAATACCGGGCGGTATTTCCTGCAAATCGAAATTGGTCATCCGGTAGCTGCCAATTACCATTGCACATTTTTCCTCGTGAAATTTGTCAATGATTTTCTGAAGTGTTGCAGGAGTGGCGTACATATCGTCGCTGTCTAACTGAACGGCAAACCGGCCGCATTTTTCATGAAAAACCGCCTGGTTCCAGCACCCGCCAATTCCCAAGTCTTTTCGCTCAGGAACAACGTGAATCAGTTTTCCGGCCCGGGCAAAATCGTATAAAATTTCGGTAGTACCGTCGGTCGAATGATTATCCACCACAATCAGGTTAAAACTGAAATCGGTTTTTTGCAACACTACCGATTCCACCGCATCTTTTATGGTTTTAGCACGGTTTCTTACAGGAATTATTACTGTCGCTTCCACCGGAAAATCAGATTCGGAAAAATCAATTTCTTTAAATGGAGGTTTTAGAATTGCTCCGATCTTCGCCAGGTGACTGGTGCAAACTTTCTCCATCTCAATCTGTTTTTCGCGTGCACTGCCGCTCACATAATCAAACTGCTTTTCGCCCGACTTCCGGGTATCGGTTTCCTGCATGATAAACAAAAACTCGGGAATCCGAAGCAAATCGCCCTCTCGCGATGCATGCAGCCGTAAAGCATAAAATCCTGCTTGCTGATATTCTGCTTCATCAAACGATTTCAAAACATCTTTCCGAAAAACCTGCACAGGGCCAAAATTAAAATCATCGCGTAAACTTCCGGCCTGGTAATCTATAACCGGATGAGCCGATTGTGCACCGCTTTTAATCTCGATATAATCGGAATAAATCATTGCTGCGCCCGTATTATCGGCCACTTGAACCATTCGTTCAAGCGAATAATACCCCACTCCGAGCCTTGTGTTTTGTATGGCAACAAATGCATATTCCGAATTGCAGTTTTCAGCAATCTGTTTCATTCCCGCAGTGGAACAGGGATGTTCGCAAACCAACGTCTTTGCATCCTCAAATTCAATATTCTCCGATGCAAGAACAAAGACACCTCCGGTTAAATCCGATTTAAGCAACTGATTAATAGCGTTCAGCGTTTCTGCTGTTTCGGTAAAAGCGATAAAACAATCAATCTTACTCATCGTGTAAATTTTTTAACATTTTCTGAAAAGAAAATCCTGGTGCCGGCAAAGTTATAAAAATGATTGCTTGTACCGATGATTTATCTCCATCTTACTTTTTGTGAAGATGCCGGTAAATGGCCGAAAAATCCTGCCGGCTAAACCCTTTCTCATTGGCTTCGTTGTAAATATCTCTAACCAGGCCGGCCATCTGAAGTTTGGCATCATTCTCTTCGGCAGTTTTCAACACGAGATTAAAATCTTTGAGCATCCATTCGAGCGGGAACTGTGGTTCGAAATTTTCATCACGAATCAACTCTGCTTTTGCTTTTGTAAAAGGTGCAATTACTGGCAGATTTGGAAGTGTGTCGAGCAAAAAATCTTTTGGGAATCCCATTTTTTCGCCCAGTTTAAGTGTTTCTGAAAAAATCAGCATCGACCCGCCAAGCATGGCATTTACCAGCATTTTCAGGGAAGTTCCTTTTGATACCTCACCGACATGCACCACCTTTTCACCCATAAAGGAAAACAGTGTTTCCGCTTCTTTAAAATCATTTTCGCTTCCGCCTGCCAGTATGGTAAGTGAGGCACTTTCGGCCTTAGGCCTTGAACCGGCAACCGGTGCATCCATAAACCGTACATTCCGGCTACGAGATTCTTTATCGGATTGTTTTGAAAATGAAGGATTAACAGTGGTGGAATCTATCCATAAGGCATCTTTTTTCATCGATTGCAGGCATCCATCTTCTCCAAACATTATTTTTGAAACAACATCAGGAGTCGACAACATGGTAAAAACAACATCAGCTTCTTTTACTGCATCCGAAAAACTTTCAGCAGTTTTAGCACCTTTTGAGTGCAGTTTGTTTACAGGTTCTTTCGAACGATTAAAAACGGTCAGATCAACGTTATTATTCAACAGGTTGGTTGCCATGCGACTTCCCATAATTCCCAATCCTAAAAATGTAACTTTCATAATAAGTGTATTTTAAATGTTGCTTTTTTCCCGGAATACAAATCCGGCAAAATCAAACCCTTGTTCTTATAAATTCAACAGTTGATGTTACAATTATGTTATCAAAAATCAGGAGAATCATCAAACAAAAAGCAGGGCACATTTGTAGAGTTAATGTGGACAAAGAAAACCACACCAAAAATTAACTTAAAATTTTTATAATGGAATACAGAAAAATTGCAAATTCAGAATTGGAACTTTCAAGGGTAACCTTTGGCGCCTGGGCTGCCGGTGGCTGGATGTGGGGCGGAACCGAACAAAACGATTCGGTAAATGCCATTAAAGCGGCCTACGATTTGGGAGTGACTTCCATTGATACGGCCCCGGTTTACGGACAAGGCAAAAGTGAAGAAATTGTTGGTGAAGCGATTAAAGATTTCCCCCGCGATAAAGTTCAGATCCTTACAAAATACGGCATGCGCTGGGACATAAAAAAAGGCGATTTCGCATTTAAAAGCAAAAACAACGAAGGAAACGATATCGACATTTACAAATACGCCGGCAAAGATGGCATTATAAAAGAATGTGAAGACAGCCTCCGCCGCCTGGGAACCGATTACATCGATTTGTACCAGATTCACTGGCCCGA
>CAYUBV010000126.1:5168-7612 GCA_964443035.1 uncultured Tangfeifania sp. | reverse complement strand
CCGGTTTGAGTAAATCCGACAATTTCAGCATTTCATCTGCGGGCCTGAAAAAATGTTCGAAACATTCGGTGGCAAAAATAAAATCGAAAGTTCCCAACGGGTATTCAGGAAAAAAAATGGGGTCGTAAAAATCGCAGGCAAATCCTTTCTGTTCCAGCAGTTGATTTAATGTGGGAACCGGGCCGCAGCCGTAATCGAGTCCGCGAAATTCGGGGTTTAAATATTTAAGTGCCGGGTCAATAGCCTGGTTTAAATGGTTAACATATCCGCTAAACTGTATGCCATTGTTGTGTTCAAGATACCGCTCCTTCTCTTCATCCCAGGCGAGGCGATTGTCCTTACCCTCAAAAACCTGGTTGCAATTGTCGCACAGATGAAACAACCGGCCCTTCGGACCTTGTATTTCAGGCTGTAAACTTTCAGAATAACATAGCGGACAGAACTCCATAGCCGTTAATTGTTTTCAGGGTCAACTGTTTTATTTTCCAGAAAAGCACTCTTTGCTCCGGTATGTGTCAGACTTAATTTGTGCATAGCACGGGTGCAGGCTACGTAAAGCATTTGCCGGTCGGGTTCTGTAGAATAATTTTTTGCGGTTGCGTAAGGCACAATTACATTATCGAATTCGAGGCCTTTTGCCAAATGGGCTGTGGTAATTACTATGCCGCTCCCGAAAGCCACACTTGCCGCGTTTAGCAGGTTTATCTGAAAGTCGTTTTTTAACGCTCTGTAAAGCGTATCGGCCTGAGGCTGTGTTTTGCAAATGATGCCCAGCGAATTAAAATCGCCGGCTAAAAATTTTTCTGTCAATGATTTGATTTTACCTAATTCGGCAGCTTCGTTTTTACATGCGAAAACCGCCGGCTTTTCTCCATGCCGCTCAATGGCTTCTATTTGCAGATTTTCCCTGATATTTTTTGTGAACTGCGTGATTTCGTAAGTTGACCGGTAACTTTTCAACATGGTTATGCTGGTGGCATCGGAAAATACGGTTTCAATGGTTTCGAGCCCCGACGAACTGAATGGATTCACCGACTGGTTGATGTCGCCAAGAATGGTTTTTTTGCAGGGGAACAATGTTTTCAGAACTTTATACTGCACCGCCGAATAATCCTGCATTTCGTCAACTACTAAATGTTTGACATTTAAAAAAGGCTTCAACCCTTCCAGTTTCATTTTCAGATACAACAGCGGGTAAACATCGCTGTATTCGTAAGTTGAGCCTTTTTTTACTTTCAGCAAATCAGGCCTTTCCAGCCAGGTGTAAAATCCTTTGTAAAGCATCCGAAGGTTTGTGGACGGAAACATTTTGCGGATGGTGGTGTGCAATTGTGTGCGTTCCTTACCCATTATTTCGTACTTGTAATGGATAAATGCGTTGTTTACAATGTCGCGTACAACTTCGTTAAACCGGTTGAGAATGGGCTTCCGGTGGTGTTTTTGAAACGATTCTTTTATAAACCATGCCGGAACCGGTTTACTGCCTACCATAATATCTTCCGGTTTGAATCCTTCGTTTTCGAGGAACAACAGGTACTCATCCATTTTTTTAAGCAGTTCTTCCGACGATTTAAACCGGATGCGTTCAATGAGTTTTTCATCGGTTTTCATCAGCAGCTCTGAAACCTGGTCGAAAAACGACTGAAATTTAATCTGGTACTCAAACAGTTGGTCTGCAATTTCCTCCATGCTGGTTTCTTCAACGGTTTCTTCGCCCAGCTCGGGCAGAACGTTCGATATGTAGCTGGCAAAAATCTTGTTGGGCGAAATAATCAATACATCGTTGGAAGAGATGGTTTCTTTAAACCGGTATAGCATAAAGGCAATCCTGTGAAGCGCGATAGATGTTTTGCCCGAACCTGCCACTCCCTGGATAATCAAATGCCGGGCTTCCTCGTTCCGGATAATGGCATTTTGCTCGCGCTGAATGGTTGCCACTATATTTTTCATTTTACCCGATGTGGCCTGGTTCAGCTCTTTTTGCAGCACATCGTCCTGAATGGTAATGTCGCTGTCGAGCATGTACTCCATTTCGCCGTTGCGGATGCGAAACTGCCTTTTCAGTTCCATATCGCCTTCTATTTTTGAATCCGCGGTTTCATAAAAAACCGGGCCGGGTTCAAAATCATAAAACATGCTCGAAATGGGCGCCCGCCAATCGTAAACCAGGTTTGCTTTTGCATCCTCGTCGCGAAAATTATAAACACCCACATAAATGGGATCGGGTTTATTTTTGTTTTTTTCAGTGAAGTCAATCCGGCCAAAATAGGGGACGTTTCGCAGCCGCATCAATCTTTTTCTTTTGTCGACCGAATGATCGCCAACCGCTGCTGTATTGGTAATGGCTTCGCGCATGGCATTTTTCTCCAGGTGGTCCATATCCCGTTTATGTTCCTGAAGATGCGTGCTCAGGTATTTCACTTCATCCGATTGCGACTGAATCC
>CAYUBV010000126.1:0-5068 GCA_964443035.1 uncultured Tangfeifania sp. | reverse complement strand
ACTGTCCGACGCCACCCGGATTGGGAAATCATGGTGGAGCAATACCGCAATATTTCGATATCCTTGCTTTCATTTTAAGGGTGCAAAAATAGAAAAAAAAGAGTAACCGATATATTTTGGATGGAGTGCTTAAGATAAAGGTAAGATTTTAAGAAAACTGCGTGATTACCTTTAGTACAAACATGCACATTTCACAAAACACATTTTATAAATGTGAACTAACGCCACATTTTGTGGAATAATCGCACAAAAAATTACAACTAAAGTCGGGCAACCTTGCAGTTAAAATGCTGATTTGCATAGACTAAGTAATTGCCGGTTGTTTTTTATTAGCTCCGGCACACTGTTTGGCACAGTATAAAATCTAAAAACTTCAGAATTATTTCTGATTAAAATTTAAAAATAAGTTAGTTATGAAAAAAATGGTAAAAGTAATTGAAGTAATTGCAGCTTCCGAAAAAGGATTTGAAGATGCCACACGCGTAGCTGTGGCAGAGGCATCAAAAAGTGTAAAAAACATTAAATCAGTCTACATTAAAGAGATGAATGCCAATGTAGAAAACCAGGAAATTGTTTCGTATGCAGTAAATGCAAAAATTTCTTTTGAACTGATGGAGAAATAGCTAAATGCATTTTTAACCATGAGTTAAAAAGTAAAAAATATCCATCCTTTTCCCGGATGGATATTTTTATTTCTTTTTGATTTATGCAATTGATTATCAAGTGGGAAACGATAAAAAGAAGTTTGCGGCACAACTGGTTTCACTGCAGGAAGTTTATGACAACAGCCTGAGACTTGCAGAAAAAATTTCTGCCTCATCCAATCACTTCGATGCAGTGGTGAGCATTGCCCGGGGAGGTTTTCCTCCGGCACGTTTCCTTTGCGATTTTCTGAATATCGGGCGGCTTTATTCGGTACAAATAAAACATTACGAACGCGGGGCAGAACAAAAAGAAGAGGCTGAAATTCTGAATGAAAGCCTGGGCGATATTGAAAACCGCAAAATCCTGCTTGTCGACGATGTAAACGACACCGGCCAAAGCCTGAAAACCGCTCTTAAGTTGCTGACTCCTGCCGCACTCGTAAAAACCGCCGTACTTCACGAAAAAGATACCAGCGAATTTAAAGTAGATTTTGCAGGAGAAAGTATAGATGAGTGGAAATGGCTTATCTATCCCTGGGCGCGGACCGAAGATGTATTTGAGTTTCTGAATAAAGGAAACATGTTAAACGAAGAAACAGGCGCGGCAATAAATTTTTTGAAAGAAGAATATGATTTGGAAATTGAAGAAGATACCTTGAGGGAAATTCTTCAGTTTAAACCGAATTACTTTGGAAAATATTAAACGGAATAAGCTCAATGATAGATTATACAGCCACTTATACCGACCAGTACGAACTTAGCATGGCCCTTGTTTATTTTAAGCAGGGAGCAGCCGAAGACCGTGCCATATTTGATTATTTTTTCAGGAAGTTACCCTTTGATGGCGGTTATGCGGTTTTTACCGGGTTGGATGATTTACTCGACATACTCGAAAACCTGAAATTCGATGATAAAGATATTTCATATCTCCGGGAAAAGGGTTTTCCGGATGATTTTCTCGACTACCTGAAAAATTTTAGTTTCAGCGGAAATGTCTACAGCAGCCGCGAAGGCGATGTTGTGTTTCCCACCCGCCCGGTTTTGCAGGTGGAAGCCAATATGCTCGAAGCCCAGATAATTGAAACCCTGTTACTGAATGTCCTCAATTTCCAAACATTGATTGCCACAAAAGCCAGCCGCATGCGAATGACCGCCGGCGAAGGCAAACTGGTAGATTTTGGACTGCGCAGGGCGCAGGGGCCGGGTGGCTATTACGCCAGCCGCGCAGCAGTTATTGGCGGGTTTAATGCCACAAGTAACGTGCGCGCAGGCCGCGATTTCGGTATTTCTATTTCAGGAACTATGGCGCACAGCTTTGTTCAAAGTTACGACGACGAAATTTCGGCTTTCAGGGATTTTGCCAAACAACATCCCGGCAATTGTGTACTGTTGGTGGATACTTACGATACGCTGAAAAGCGGCGTTCCAAACGCCATTAAAGTGGGAAAAGAGATGAAAGAGCGTGGTGAAAAAATGAAGGGAATACGGCTCGACAGCGGCGACCTGGCATACCTGTCCAAAGAAAGCAGAAAAATGCTGGATGACGCCGGGTTGGAAGAGGTGAAAATTGCAGCATCCAACCAACTCGACGAGCATGTAATTAAAAGCCTGAAAGAACAAAAGGCGCCCATCGACCTGTTCGGGGTGGGTACCAACCTGGTTATCGGACGGCCCGATGCGGCACTCGACGGGGTGTACAAACTGGCCTTTGCAAACGGAAAGCCGCGCATTAAGTTATCTGAAACGGTTGAAAAAATTACCCTTCCCCATAAAAAACAGGTTTACCGTATAAAAGACCATGATGGCAAATGGATTGGCGCAGAAGCTGTTTCACTCGATGATGAAAAAGAGTTGAAGACCATGCACCATCCGTTTGAAGCAGGAAAATCGTTGGACATTGCAGATTTCAAAAAGGAGGCTTTGCTTTACAAGGTAATGGAAAACGGTAAACGAAAAGCCGGTAAATCTTCGCTTGAAGAGATTTCAGAATACCGGCAGCAAACGATTGAGCAGCTTCCCGAAGAATACAAACGTTTCCAAAATCCGCACATTTATAAAATCGGTATAACCGATGGGTTGAAATCGATGCGGGATAAATTAATTGAGGAGCACAGGCAGAAATAATGAAGCATTTGATACCATTTACAGCCAAGTTTACTCACAAATGTAGTGGTATAAGAACCAAACAGGTTGAGTTCAACCGGCGAAGGGAATAAATCTGAACAGTGAATTTACTTTTGCCTGAAAACTTGATTTTTCAGTTCCAAAATTTTCGAAAAAAACATTATTGGTTAAGGCAGCGGGCTTCCTACGGGGATGTCGCAACGGTGACCCGGTTGTCCGTGTGGCGGATTTATCTTCCCGGAATTTTGTGAAGAGGTTGTGCTGCGCGGTTGCGAAGAATTTAATCGCTGCGCATTTTCAAGGGTCGGAGCCGTTGGATTATTGGCGGTGGTTGGTGCATTAACTGATGGATTTACAGGCGTTTGGCGTGTTGTTGTATTATTTGCAGGTTGAGAATCTAACGGTGCACCCACCGGAATTTCGCACCGGTGCCCTGGTTCACCATGTGGCGGATTTATGGTTACCTCGGAATTGTTTTTTTCAGAATTCGTGGGATTAACAACTTCCGGTGTTTCAGTAGCAGGCGTATCAGCAACAGGTGTTTCAATTTCGGGAGAATTGCTTTGTTCCTGCTTTTGAGGCAGAACAGGTTGTTGGGAGTTTTGCTCTGAATCATTTTTTGCCGGACCGCAGGATACAACTAAAGCGAGGATAAAGAGCGATATTGCTGCAAAAAAAGGTTTCATGTTATTTTGATTTGATAAGTATTTCATAATTAATTTTTTTCAAGATTTTTCCAAGCGCATCGCTTTTTATATAAAATATCAGCACTAAAACAGTTGTAATTCTTTATGGTTCAAATTACGGATTAATTAATTGGTATCAGTTGCCCTTAATCTGTTTAAAACTGTCATTTGTTTTTCTTTCTTCTCATCTCCTGCATCCGCATGGGCATGGCATCGATGGTTTCAAAAAGCTTTTGGGTGGAGAGAAAATCTTCTGCCCTAAGCTTAACGCCGCCATCCAGTCCAAGCAGAATTATTTCAGGCTGACTGTCCGTTTTTTTGTAGGCTTTGTAGTCTGTTTCCGATTTTTGCCATTTTTCATCTGATAATCCCACTTTAAATTTTTCGGGTGTAATGTGATAAACCACAATTTTTCTCTCTTTAACTCCATC
Organism: uncultured Tangfeifania sp.; assembly: GCA_964443035.1. GTDB lineage: Bacteria > Bacteroidota > Bacteroidia > Bacteroidales > Prolixibacteraceae > Tangfeifania. Next base: position 1,183 of record CAYUBV010000126.1, on the reverse strand, counting down.
CGGATGATTTTTTAATTCTTCTACCTGGTCCAGGTATTTTGTGTTGTCAGTATTATCAACCAAAATCAGAACCAACCTGTTCTCCCATTTGTGATTGGAAAAATCCTGTGCCGTAGCGTTTTCTGAGTGTCCATTCATGAGAAATAAAAGAAATATTAGTTTGATGTATTTCATAATTCTGCCTTATTTTAATTCTATTTTATCTATTTCGAGTTGAAATTTTTCTTCCTTATTGTTCCCGATGAGAAAGGCGACTTCTTCAATAACATTGCCTGAAAAATCGGGCATGTCCAGTTTCCTGCCTCTGAAAACAGGGTACATTTTTCCCAAAGGAATTTCTATTGTTTCCCAGTTCCCGGAGGTTTCGAAATAAGTGATATAAGAGTAGCGATCGTTGCGATTTGCCCTGATTCGGAACTGGTATCTTTTTCCGTCGCCTTTAATCCGAAGTGTAATTTTCTGATGATCTCTAACAGATATTTCGTTGAAATTGTATCGTGCAGAACAAAACCCTCCGTTATTTTCGAGCGAAACGGAACCCTTAAAAACTGCGTTGCCCTCTTCGTTAATGGTTATATCGCTTTGCGAAACACCTCCCATTACATTGTCGTTAATAATTTGCCAGTTTTCCAGGTTGCTGTTTTCCGTGAAATCAAAAATGACCATTGTATTTAAAATTGAAATAAACAATACCGTTATAATTGTGTAATTCATAGTACTTCCTCATTAATTAACCAGTTTTTTCAGGAATCATGTTTAAATGATAATAGAAAATCTGTTTTGTTCCTGTAACCGAATTGTGCTTTAAATGTTTATAATATACTCGAAATCAACAGGGCTAATTTTTTATTTTTCAGTGTCAATGGTTTCCTAAAAGCAAAAGTGTAAGGGGAACTAATTTATATTGATTGACAATCATCTGGTCTGCTTTCTTATTCGATGCAATAGGTTTTAATAAGTTGATGTATTACAGCATTAAATAAGTTTTTGGAGGCTTTTTTTTATAGCGAAAGGCTGAATTTTTCCGGTAGATCATTTTCGAAAGAACCGATTTGTTTATACATTATTAGATAGTGCAGGACAATTAAAAAAAAACTGTAAATTTGATTGACTGTAATCTGATACATTGCATTATCAATAATAAACTAAATACTGATTAATTATGAACAAAACTTTTCCCTTA
>CAYUBV010000125.1:0-7626 GCA_964443035.1 uncultured Tangfeifania sp. | reverse complement strand
AAAGCAATTATTAAAAGTTTTCAGCTCGACGACAAAACCTACAAACCGGGTGTGGTAGCAGCCCGTATTTCCATGGCGAAAAATAACCTGATTACCCCGGTGGCATATTCGCAAAATTCGGAAGTGCGACTGGCAGATAAAAATATGCGCATGCCGGCCATTGCTGAAATTTACAAGGAATACGCCAAACGCTGCTATTTGTCGGGAGCCATGGATTTTGACGATTTGTTGCTGAAAACCAACCTGCTTTTTCGCGACCATCCGGAAATTCTGGAAAAATATCAGCAAAAATTCGACTATGTGTTGGTAGATGAGTACCAGGATACAAATTATGCACAGTATTTAATTATTAAGAAATTATCGGCGCAGCATAAAAATATTTGCGTGGTTGGCGACGATGCCCAAAGTATTTATTCATTCCGGGGGGCACGGATCGAGAACATTCTGAATTTTCAGACCGATTACCCGGAACATAAAATTTTTAAGCTGGAACAAAATTACCGGTCGACGCAAAAAATTGTGAATGCCGCCAACAGCATCATCGCCAGGAACAAACGGCAAATTCCCAAAACTGTTTTTTCTGAAAACGCTGAGGGTAAAAATATAAAAGTGCTTTCGGCACTGACCGACAACGAAGAAGGATTTTTGGTGGCGCAGGAAATTGCACAAACCCAGCTCACTGAACACTACAGAAATATGGATTATGCCATTTTGTACCGCACAAATGCACAATCGCGTATTTTTGAAGAAGCGCTGCGCAAACGGAACATTCCTTATAAAATTTATGGCGGACTGAGTTTTTACCAACGCAAGGAAATCAAAGATCTGCTGGCCTATTTTCGGTTGGTAATTAATCCGTGGGACAATGAAGCGTTGAAACGTATTATCAATTATCCTGCCCGTGGAATCGGGGCCACAACCGTTGCAAAACTCGAAATCGCTTCGGTTAATGCGGAAACTTCAATCTGGAAAATCATCAATGGGCTGCCTGATAATAACCCAATGGGACTGAATAAAGGCACAATTACAAAAGTGTTGAAATTTGCAGCGTTAATTCACGAATTTTCAAAAACAGTTGCGGAAAATGATGCATTCGATGCAGCCAAAACCATTGCCGGACAAACCGGCATTTTAAAAGAACTGCACAGCGATAAATCGCCCGAAGGATTGAGCCGGCACGAAAATTTACAGGAATTGCTGAACGGTATCCAGGAATTCAGCATAAGCGCTAAAGAGGAAGGCCGGCCTGATAAACTGGAAAATTACCTCGAAGATGTGGCACTGCTTACCGACCAGGATTCGGAAAAAGACGAGGACCGCGATAAGGTGACGCTTATGACCGTTCATTCGGCAAAAGGGCTTGAGTTTAAAAATGTGTTTATCGTTGGTTTGGAAGACAATCTTTTTCCGTCGGCACAGGCTACCGAGAAGAATTCACCCGAGGCGCTGGAAGAGGAACGCCGGCTTTTTTATGTGGCACTCACACGGGCCCGCGAAAATGCATGGTTTTCGTATGCCAATCAACGCTATAAATGGGGAAAACTCGATTTTTGCTCGCCCAGCCGTTTTTTGATCGAGATGGAAGAAAAGTATTTGGATGGCCAGGAATTATCGCAGCCAACCTCATCCAGGAGAAATTTTGGCGGAACTACGGCCCGGCAAAATCAATTTCGTGAAAGAAAACCCGGGGAATTCAGGCGTAACGATGACTCACGGAACGTTTTCAAAAGAAAACTCCAGGACACTAAAAGCAGGCAAACCGGCAGCGATGCTTTCGAAGGCGACGACCCCGGCAAAATAATGCAGGGAATGACCGTTGAGCATCAGCGTTTTGGCGAGGGAAAAGTGTTGAAAATAGAAGGTGTTCCGCCCAATAAAAAAGCGACAGTGTTTTTTAAAACTGCCGGCCAGAAACAGTTGCTGTTAAAGTTTGCCAAACTGAAAATCAGGGACTGATAACACAAAACAAATTCTGAAAAATTGCGTATTGCAAAGAAATCATTAGTTTTGCACAAGGATACATTCATAAAACCCTTAAAAATAGCCTGATATTAATACGAATTAATTTTATTTCATTTCAAATGGATTACAATACAAACAGAAAGAAACTTCCGATGCCTGAGTACGGAAGAAATATTCAAAACATGGTAGATCACCTGAATACCATCGAAGACAGGGAAAAAAGAAACCGGTCGGCGCAGACAATTGTTGACGTTATGGGAAATTTATACACCTATCTGCGCGATGTGGAGGATTTCAAGCACAAACTTTGGGATCACCTCGCCATTATGAGTGATTTCAAACTCGACATCGATTATCCCTACGAACTGCCTTCTCCCGATATTTTAACCGAAAAGCCAAACAGAGTGCCTTATCCGCAGCACAGAATTAAATACCGCCATTACGGTCTTATTACCGAGAAAATGATTAACAAAGCGGTTGAAATGGAAGATGGAGAAGATAAGAATATTCTTATTGAGCAGACGGCCAACCAGATGAAAAAGCTGTTTATGGCCTGGAATAAAGATGCCGTGGAGGATGAAAAAATTTTCAAGGATATGGAGGAGTTGTCGGGGAATAAACTGAAAGTGCCCCGTGATATTACTTTAATGGAACCCCGGCCAATAATAAGCGGAGTTAAAAAGAAAAAGAAGAAGAATAAATAAACTTCTCCCATGTCATCTTTTATCGTTGAAGGCGGAAATCGGTTGCAAGGTTCAATAGTGCCCCAGGGAGCTAAAAATGAAGCACTTCAGGTTATTTGCGCTACATTGCTCACTCCCAAAGAGATAATCCTAAGAAACGTGCCCGAAATCAGTGATGTTCTTAAATTAATTGAAATTCTCAAAGGATTGGGAGTCAATGTTTTAAGGGAAGAAAAGGGGATTTTCAGGTTTGACGCATCCAACATCGATACCGATTATTTAAAAGCACCGGAGTTTGCTCAGCAGGCTGCCAGCCTGCGTGGCTCCATTATGATTATGGGACCGCTGCTGGCACGTTTTGGTAAAGGCGTAATTCCTCAGCCCGGCGGCGATAAAATTGGCCGCCGGCGCGTCGATACGCATTTTATCGGTTTGCAAAAACTGGGCGCCAAATTTGAATTCGATGCCCAAAACCAGTGGTACTCTGTTTCTGCTCCAATACTGAAAGGCGCCTACATGTTGCTCGACGAAGCATCGGTTACCGGAACTGCCAATATTCTGATGGCTGCCGTTTTGGCCGAAGGAGAAACAACTATTTTTAACGCGGCCTGCGAACCTTATATTCAGCAACTTTCGAATATGCTGAATTCAATGGGAGCAAAAATTTCGGGCGTCGGATCCAATTTGTTGATAATTCAGGGCGTAACTTCTCTGGATGGATGCACGCACCAAATTCTGCCCGATATGATTGAAGTAGGCAGTTTTATCGGACTGGCTGCTATGACAGCTTCCGAAATTACCATCAAAAATGTGGGCCTCGAATACCTGGGGATTATTCCTGCTTCCTTTCGGCGGCTCGGAATTAAAGTGGAACAGCAGGGCGATGATTTGATTGTGAAAGAAACTTCGAATTACGAAATCGAATCGTACATCGACGGTTCCATCATGACCATTTCCGATGCACCCTGGCCGGGGCTCACACCCGATTTGCTCAGTGTATTTCTGGTAGTTGCCACCCAGGCCAAGGGAAGCGTTTTAATTCACCAGAAAATGTTTGAAAGTCGCCTCTTTTTTGTGGATAAGCTTATCGATATGGGCGCACAGATAATTTTGTGTGATCCACACCGGGCTACTGTAATCGGGCAAAACCGCCAGCATCAGTTGCGGGCTACCCGGATGACTTCCCCCGATATCAGGGCAGGAATTGCTTTGCTTATTGCTGCCATGTCCGCCAGGGGTACCAGTACCATCGACAATATCGAACAAATTGACCGGGGTTACGACAGCATCGATAAGCGTCTGAACCAACTGGGAGCAAATATCACCCGTATTTAATTCAGACAGTGGAAACCTAAGAAATTAATTTATATTTGAGGTTCAAATTTAAAAAATAGAATTATGAAGAAAATAATGGTATTTGTTGCGTTTCTTATTCTGGGTTCAGGAATTTCTTTTGCGCAACAGGAAATAGGAACGGGCATTGGAGACAAGGCGCCCGAATTGATTGGAACAAATCCGGACGGGGAAACCATGAAACTTTCCGATACAAAAGGAAAGCTCGTGCTTCTCGATTTCTGGGCAGCCTGGTGCCCTCCCTGCCGGCATGAAAACCCGGCGATTGTGAAAGCTTATCAAAAATACAAAGACAAAGATTTTAAGGGAGGCGACGGGTTTACGGTTTTCGGCGTTTCGCTCGACAGGACTAAAGCTGCCTGGGAAAAAGCAATAAAAGATGACAAACTTACCTGGCCTTATCACATCAGCGATCTCGGCTTTTGGAATTCGAAACACGCTGCCATTTATGGAGTGCGCTCCATTCCAGCCAATTATCTGATCGATGAAAACGGAATTATAGTAGCCCGCCAGCTTCGCGGACCTGCGCTGGAAGCTACCCTTGAAAAATTGTCAGAATAAACAATCTCATTTCTTAAATATCGGTAAAACCGCACAAATTGGCACCCGATGATTCGGTCGGGTGCCAATTTGTCTTTTATATTTGCATGGCAAATTATTTGATAGATGGTGTTGCAACATTAAAACGCGAAAAAATGGCAAAAGAAAAAATGAATAAAACATCCGGTAAAAAACAGGAAGAGGAAGTAAAAAACCGGATTTCTTCAGAAGAGATGAACGGAGAAAATAATTCTACCGAAAATATGGATGAAGAAAGTGTTGAGGAGCCAAATGAGAACGAAGAGAAAAACACAAATATAAATACAACCGAAGATCATATAAAACAACTGGAAGAAAAGTTTGAAGAATTGTCGGATAAACATCTGCGTTTGCAGGCTGAATTCGACAATTTCCGCAGACGTACGCTCAAAGAAAAAGCAGATCTTATTAAATCGGGCGGAGAGACTATTCTTGCAGGAATTTTACCCATTGTCGATGATTTTGAGCGCGCCATCGATTCGATGAAAGAAATACCTGATGATGACGCCGGGAAACAGGGTATTTTGTTGATTTATACGAAATTCAAAGAGTTTTTAAAGCAGAATAATGTGAAGGAAATTGAAGCATTGCATCAGGATTTTGATGTAGACCTTCACGAGGCAATCACTAAAATTCCTGTGCCGGAAAAGAAATTGAAAGGTAAAGTTGTTGACGTAGTTCAAAAAGGATATACACTGAACGAAAAAGTCATACGTTTTGCCAAAGTTGTAGTAGGAGAATAAAAATATTATCGGAAACATGGCAAAAAGAGACTATTACGAAGTATTGGAAGTAAGCAGGGAAGCAACGGCGGAGGAGATCAAAAAAGCCTATCGCAAAAAGGCGATTCAGTACCATCCGGATAAAAATCCGGGAAATATGGAATCTGAAGATAAATTTAAGGAAGCTGCCGAAGCTTACGAAGTGCTTCGCGATCCGAATAAAAAACAACGTTACGATCAGTTTGGGCATGCAGGAGTTGGCGGAGCCGCCGGTGGTGCCGGAGGTTTCAGCGGATTCTCTGATGTCGAGGATATTTTTTCTGCATTTGGCGATATTTTTGGCGGTCATTTTGGTGGTGGATTTGGCGGATTTGGAGGCGGTGGTCGCGGACAAGGCGGGCGCCGTGTTTCGCGTGGTTCCGATTTGCGGGTGAAGGTAAAACTCAACCTCAAAGAAATTGCCAACGGTGTTGAAAAGAAAATTAAAGTAAAAAAATATGTGGAGTGCCAGCATTGCAGCGGGACAGGAGCAAAAAATGCATCTGCCTATTCTACCTGCTCTACCTGCAACGGTGCGGGGCGCGTAACGCGCGTTACCAATACATTGCTTGGCCAAATGCAAACGGCATCTACCTGTCCGTCATGTCATGGCGAAGGGAAAACAATAACAGATAAGTGCAACCACTGCGCCGGTGAAGGAGTTTTGCGCGAGGAGGAAGTTATCAACGTAAAAATTCCGGCAGGAATAGGCGAGGGTATGCAACTGAATGTTTCGGGCAAAGGAAATGCTGCCCGCCGTGGCGGTATAAACGGCGACCTGCTGGTTGTTATCACCGAAGAAGATCACCCCGAACTGGTGCGCGACGGCAATAATCTGATTTACAATTTATTTCTCTCATTTCCTGAAATTACACTGGGAACAACTGCCGAGATTCCAACAGTTGAAAGTAAGGTGAAGGTAAAAATTGATCCCGGAACACAACCTGAAAAAATTCTTCGTTTGCGCGGAAAAGGTTTGCCCGATGTAAATGGTTACGGCAAAGGCGATTTATTAGTGAGAGTCCACGTCTGGATTCCCAGAAAACTGAGTGCCGAAGAGAAGAAAAAACTCGAGGAACTTCAGAATTCAAAAGCCTTTCAGGGAGGCCCTTCTGATGATGAAAAATCTTTCTTCGAGAAAATGAAAGATATTTTTTAATAAACTTGTTTTGAAGGATTTCGGAAATCAATATAATTTTTTGGAAAAGAAATTACAGGAAGAAATCCTGAAAAATGGTGTGCTGAAAACTTTTGAAACAAACGAGCCCCTCATACGCGAGGAGCAGTTTATTTCCAGTTTTCCACTGATCCTGAATGGATTAATTCGCATCTCACGCACAAGCGAAGAAGGAAACGAGTTGCTTCTTTATTACCTGCGTCAAAACGAAGTTTGCGCCATGTCTCTTACCTGTTGCATGGCTAATATGAAAAGCAGTATCATGGCCATTGCCGAAGAACCGACCGAAGTGATCATGCTACCGGTCGCTTTGCTCGAAAAATGGATGTGTGAATATCCTACCTGGCGTCAGTTTGTAATGCAGTCGTACCAGATTCGTTTTCGCGAACTGATAAATACAATTGACTCGCTGGCTTTTCTGAAATTGGATGAACGATTGATAAAATATTTTAAAGACCGGCATCAAAAATCGGGCGACACTACTTTCACGGGAACTCACCAATACCTTGCATTGCAGTTAAATACTTCGCGCGAAGTAGTTTCACGACTGCTTAAAAAACTCGAAAAAGACCATAAAATCGAACTTTCAAGAAACTTTATCGATTTTTCCGGGCTTCTGTGACTTAGATTACAGACCGGCATTTTCAAATTCATTTATTTTGTTCGAAAGAAATTTTGATGGTTAAGTTGATAACTATACTTCATAATTTTTTTGGGTTATAAAATCGGTTAGTAGTTGAAGGTTGTTTAACCCCGGGTAGTTTATCCGGGGTTTTTTATGCTTTTTTCTCAGAACCGGTATCAGTTTTCTGTTATACCATATTATGTGTTAATTTACACAGCAAATAATGTGGTATAATGCCGATAGATATTTGAAAATCAATAAATAACGAAGTATTTTATTGAGTAATTTCAAATACAAATCGGTATCAGATCAATGCCGGCTTCCTTAAACTTATTTTCCAGAATTTCGGGCGAAACCGGCCGTCCGTTTCTTGTCAGTGCCGCGGTAATCCGGGCATCCACCATTAATTTATTATCGGGTTTTCGAATTATCTGCTGGTTGAAAATAATGCGCAATCGTCCCTGTTTTCCCATTTTCAGCCTGACA